>PLAD01000267.1 GCA_003134215.1 Armatimonadota bacterium | reverse complement strand
CCCTTGCCGGCAACGCGAACTTCTCAGGCACAATAGCGATCGGCGGTACCAACTACACAGTTGGCCAGCAGTACAACGCAACCGGACCGGTCGACGGAACCGCAGTAGGCATAGCCGGTGTGAATCAGGCTCTTGCTGGAAGCGGCTACCAGGCAGCAATTACGGGTGGAGCGCTCGTCGTTTCATCCACCACAGCCGGTGTGAATGCCAACGCGATCGTGTTAACCGGCCTCAACTCATATGCTGCTTCAGGTACGACGACGACCGCAGGTACGGCGCTCACCGATGCTTCGGGCATATCCGGGGCAAATAGCTATGCCAGCGTGGCCACTTTAGGCAACTCGTCCTCGTCGGCTGTCAACGGCAGCAGCACCATCTACACGTTCTCAAACGGTCTGCAGCTCCAGACAACAACGCCGACCGCAGCAATCACTTCGAGCGCAAGTTCCAGCCTTGGAACACTGACGACAACCGCCGGAGTCACCACATCCGGCCAGAGCCTTCAGTTCCAAATCGGCGCCAACGAAGGACAGACCGTCTCATTGAGCATTCAAAGCACTGCCGCCAGCCAACTCGGCACCAACGCTGCTGCTTATACGAATGCCGCAGGCGCCTCCGTAACTCCGTCAACACAGAATGTAGGATCAATAAACGTGACGACCTTCCAGGGCGCGCAAGACGCGATCGCGGTTCTCGATCAGGCAATCAATCAGGTCTCCAGCATCCGGGCCAACCTGGGCGCGTTCCAGACCAACGTCCTGCAATCGAATGTCAGTTCGCTCGGAGTTGCAACCTCAAACCTGCAAGCCGCGCAGGCGACGACTCAGGACACCGACATGGCGTCCCAGGTTGTCGACTATACCAAGAACTCCATTCTCGTCTCGGCGGCGACGTCGGCCTTGACATACGCCAATCAGCAGCCGCAATCGATCTTGAAGCTTCTGCAATAAATCGCAGTCCGATTTGAGAGAGATAGAGCCGCCGCATGGATATCAATTCATGCGGCGGCTCCTTAGTTTATGTGTAATTTAATGCCAAAAAATATCGAGCGAAACGTTTAATGCTCTAAAGAATACCAGGTTTTGAGCCGATCATAAAAGTAGAAGCCCGGGCGATACCTTAGGAATACATTGGACGATTTACCGAAAGAACGGTAATCGAGATGCCTAAATGATGCAGCCCAGGCGGTCGCAAAACCTGTCTAAAAGAATAAGATGACTACAAAACGAGGCCACGCATTACTTGCGGGCGCTTGCTTAGGTCAGCTGTCCGGCTGGTTTCGCGATTGTTGACGATTCTATTGTTACGCGAGAGTGTTCAATTATGACGACAACTGCCGCAGCGCCTATAACTATACAAGGACTTGCATCGGGTCTTAATACATCGAGTATTATCTCGCAGCTTGTTACATCCGAATCGCAGATCAACACTGGTCTTCAAACATCGGTCACAAACCTTCAGTCGCAGCTTTCCGCCTGGCAGACTTTTAATAGTAATCTTCTCTCACTGCAGTCTTCGGCTGCGGCGCTCGGCGCTCCGTCCCTTTACAGTGCGGTTCAGGCAAGTTCGACAGATCCCACCGTAGCGTCAGCCACGACGTCCGCAGGCGCTGTTGCAGGAAATCACACTCTCACCGTCAGCACGCTCGCCGCATCGCAGGAGGTGTTGTCGCAATCGTTTAGCAGTTCGACTACACAACTAGGTGTATCTGGTACGATTGGAATTAACGGCAAACAAATTGCAATTACTAGCTCGCAAACCCTAGCCAGTATCGCTACTTCAATTAACAACGCCAATGCCGGCGTCACCGCAACTGTACTGAATGTCGGCACCGGCGATACGCGTCTTTCCTTGACATCAACCGGCACGGGAACAGTAAACGCCATCTCCTCCAGCGATATTAGCGGGACTGCTCTTGAAACACTTGGATTTGTGCCGGCGGCCGGCAGTCAGACTACGATCACCCGCCAACTGGTTTCGTCAAACGGCGATTCGATCGCGGGTTCCATTGCTCTCGGGTCAGGAACCTCACCGGTGGCCAGCCAGATTGGTTATAGTTCCGGCGGCGCACCGAGCGGGAGTTTTTCAATCAATGGAACGACAATCAGCGGCATAGACCTTAACACGATGTCGCTCACCGATGTGGCGAATTCAATCAATCAGGCCGGAATCACAGGAATATCCGCAGTCGTCGTTCCGTCAACGAGTTCGGGCGCAGCGACAGGGCCGCAGCAGCTTCAGATAGTTTCCAGCAACAAGACCGGAACCGGAAGCAGCGCCACGCCTACTCCGCCGGTGTTCTCCGGTGACACGAACGGTGTACTCTCTGCCCTTGGCATCACGCAGACATCTTACTCCGATCAAGTATCTGCGGCAACTGACGCTTCGTTTGCTCTCGATGGCGTGGCTTATACACGTCCAGCCAACACCGTCACGGATGCACTGACGGATACCAGTATTTCGCTAGTTTCGGCAGGGACGACTAACATCTCGATCGCGCAGAACACATCGGGGATTACGAGCGCGGCGCAAAGCTTTGTCACAGCATACAATGCCGTCAACGATTATATCAATACGCAGTTCACCTATACGCCGAACTCCTCGACTGAGACCAACGGCACGGCCCAGACTGCCCCGCCATTGTTCGGCAATCAAACGCTGACGAATACGCAGCAGCAGCTTGCGGACGCCACAGATGTTACCTCCGGCGGACTTTCCCTGGCGAGCGTTGGAATCTCAACAAGTCAAACGGGTGATTTATCGCTGAACTCTTCAACATTGATTTCCGCTTTAGCGACAAACTCGACAGCAGTGTCCAATTTGTTCGGGCAGTCAGGAAGCGCTACTGATTCCAACGTTCAGTATGTCAGCGCAACCTCGAGTACGGTCGCCACTTCCACCGGATACGCTGTGGTTGTTTCGCAACCGGCAACCCAAGCAGTAGTCACCGCTTCGCAGCCAGCCGCGTTAACCTTGACGGCACCAGAAACCTTGACGTTCGGCGGGTCTAATTTTCCGCAGGGCAATGTGGCACTTACACTTTCGCAGGGCAATACTCTTGCTCAGACGATCTCTCAAATCAACAGCGACGGCCAGCTCAATTCAAGCATTGTCGCATCGCAGGATTCCTTAGGAGACCTTGTTCTAACTTCGACTGGTTATGGCAGCAATCAGGGGTTTACCGTATCATCTAACATCTCTGGTTCGGGAGGCACCGGGATCGGGACGACTACGATAGGCGCGTACGGCATTGATATTGCCGGAACAATCAACGGCGAACCAGCCACTGGACTTGGCCAGACACTCATTGGCAACAGCGGCAACGCCAACACGTCTGGGCTCGAGCTTAATATCTCCGCGACTTCGGCCGGCAATTACGGAACCGTTTCGGTAACAAATGGAATAGCCGACGGACTCAATCAGCTTCTCAATAACATCACAAACCCGACGACAGGCGGCATTACGAGCGCGGAAAACACGATTAACACGGAAATAAGCACCGATCAAGCGCAAGAGACGGCAAACCAGACTACGATAACGAATTATCAAAACCAACTGGAAACAGAATTTGCAGCAATGGAATCATCAGTGGCTAACTTGCAAGCGCAAGGCAACGCCTTGAATGCAGAAGTCGCAGGCACTTCCGCATCAACTTCCAGCACGAGTACGACGAAGACGGCATCGACAGGAACATCGTCAACGTCGTCCTCTTAACAAAATCCACACTTAGTAAGTCAACGAAAGTAAGAAAGTCCAACGATAGTGCAAAATCCCTACTCCCGATATCGAAAGTCGCAGATTGAAACTACCCCTAAGCTAAAGCTCATCGTGATGCTGCATGACGGCGCCATCCGATTTTTACAGCAAAGCATTCCTGCGATGGTCAGCGAAGACTATGAAATGAAGGGGTTGATGATCAACAAAGCAATCAATATTCTGTTTCATCTTACAGGCACTCTGGACTATGCCAACGGCGGAGACCTTGCGGTTAATATTTGCCGCACTAACCAGTATCTCACCCAACTTCTGGTAGAAGCAAATTTTCATAATGATCCGGACCGTATTAATGAGGTGATCGGCCATCTGCGCGAACTTCGCGAAGCGTGGTGCACGGTCGCGAAGGGAATCGAAGCCGATAACCCGAAGAATCCGCCAGTGGAAAAAAAGCACGATTTCTCACTTGCAGCTTGAGATCAGAACGATGGAACCGATGACTCGTAAACAAAGAATAGAAAGATACAAAGACTTATTGTGTCTGGCACTTGCCCAAATACAGGCCATCGATATATACGATCAAGCTAAGCTCAACAGAATTGTTGAGCAAAAGTGGGCCATTATCCGCTCCCTATCAGGAACCAGCGATCTCATCAAAGACGAACCGGGGCTGGCTGAAACCATCAAGAAAATTCAGGAGGCCGATCGCATCGCCGAACAAAAGCTGACTGCGCGAATGGGTCGAATTCGCACTCGTCTTTGCCAGATGAACAAGCAACATGCAGCGAAGCAGGCTTATGGTCAAGCATCGAGAAAACGACACCCAATTATGGGCCTGGCAATAGACGACAACACACCCAGATTCTTCGACATCCAGTCATGAGCGCTGTCATGCCGGTTTCTCGCCCGTAATGTAAGCCATCTGGTCCGTACTAGCGTTAGTCCCGGTCTCGACTCCGGGTCGGAGATTCTCTTCGAAAAACCTTCGCTCCCCCTCAGTGAACTGCTCAGCAAAAATTTCTTTCAAGGTGGGCGCCCACGGATGCGGCGATGTTCCGATAAAAGTCTCCCACGTTGTAATGAGTGAAGGCCTGATATCGACGTGGAGTTCCAAGTGCGCATCGTGAAAGCCGTTATCTACAACGCATTGCAACAGGTCGCGTTCATTGTAATTGACGATTGGACTAATATCCAACGGGTCTGCTGACTCGGGAAATTGGGCGGACTTACACCGATGTATCAGACGAAGAAGCTTGTCGTCGGGCTGACCTTTTCCTGAATCAATACGTGCCTTCATCGCCCTCGCGACAAAGTACTCGTTCTGCATGACCGGCTCAGCAATGGAAATTCGTCCGCCACGCTTTAGTACGCGATAAAACTCCCTGATAGCCGCCGGGCGGTCTTTCACGTAAGCCAGGACCGAACGGGTGGCGACGACATCGACAGACGCATCAGCAATGCCAACCAAATTCTCGGCGGAGCATTGCAAGAACGTGCACCGTTCTGGTGCTGCGGTGGTGGCGGACAAGGATTTAGCGTGAAGTAAAAGAGGTTCAGAGATATCTGTCAGGATGACGTTGATGTCTCCGGAGAGTCGGTTCAATGCCCGGAACGCAACAAGACCATCTCCCGCGCCTACATCGACAAATGTCATTCCAGGTTTAAGCCGAGCTCCTTCTATTACACGGTCAGCGTAAACTTCGACCATCTTCTGCAGGCGTTCGGCCAATTGCGAATCGTCCGCAGTTCGACGATGCAGCAGCCAATCCGCCCACACATCCGTGTTTTCATTTTTCATTTTTTATCAGCATAACATATAATTTGTTAGTATTGACGCGGATTTTGCTTGTTAAACGTCCAGCCGCCACGGGGGCTGGACGCGAAGTATTCATCACGACCAATGGGCACCATTTATTACGTCAAACTCCAAATGTCGATCTCACAGTATAATGTTTAAGTAAGTCCTCTATATGCGCCGTCGAACCTTCAGTGAGTGTTAGTTGTTACTCCTATACGACTATAGTTCAATTTGCTTAAGGTGACGAAGGGAAAATTGACGGCGAGGAAAAGCGATGATACGAAAGACCAAAGTTTTAATTATAGGTTCGGGGCCGGCCGGGCACACTGCGGCCATTTACGCAGCGAGAGCAAATCTCGCTCCCGTCGTCCTTGAAGGCAGTCCTCCCAACCTGCCGGGCGGACAGTTGATGCTTACCACTGACATCGAAAATTTCCCAGGCTTCACCGAGGGTATCAGCGGACCGGTCCTCATGGAGACGATGCGGGCGCAGGCAGTGCGTGTAGGAGCGGAATTCATTACCCAAAATGCGGTCAAAGTCGAACTTTCCAGCAGACCATTCTCAGTAACAACTGAGGAAGGCGAAGTCTTTTCCGCTGACACATTGATCGTCTCGACGGGTGCTTCGGCCAAATGGCTCGGACTTCCGAGCGAAACCGCTCTGTACTCAAAGGGTGTTTCAGCCTGCGCGACCTGTGATGGTTTTTTCTTCCGCGGACGTGACGTGTTGGTTGTCGGCGGAGGAGATACGGCGCTGGAAGAGGCTCTCTACCTGAGCCGCATGGCACGCAAGGTCACTTTGATTCACCGACGCGACGCATTGCGCGGAAGCGCTATCATGCAGCGCCGCCTGCTGGAAAACGAGAAGATCGATGTGGTATGGAACTCCGTCATCACGGAGGCGCACGACGTATCGCTCGGCAAGTTCACCGGGGTCACGCTGCGCAACCTGAAGACCGATGTTGAGAGCTTTCTTCCCGGCGATGGTCTGTTTATTGCCATCGGTCATAAGCCTAACACCGATATGTTCAAAGGGCAGCTCGATCTCGACCACCAGGGTTATATCGCGACTAGGCCAGGGACGTCGTTTACTAGCGTGCCTGGGGTATTCGCCGCCGGTGATGTTCAGGACAGCGTCTACCGACAGGCAATTACTGCGGCCGGGACCGGCTGCATGGCAGCGATTGATGCCGAGAGATTCCTCGAGGGACTGTGCACGTAAGTCTTAGACAGCAGGATTTGACGTGAAAAAAACAACCGGGGCGCTGCTCGCAGGAGTTTGCGCCCTCATTGTCGTTGGAACATTCGTACTTATTCAGCAAAAAAACGTCGGCAAGGCGGCTGTTCTTCCCCGCACAGTTTCCGTCGTTAAGGGCGACTTGATTGTCAAGGTCTCCGAAACCGGAACGATACAGCCGCAGGATAAGATCGATATAAAGAGTAAGGTCGCTGGACGGCTGCTTTCGGTTCCTATTAACGAGGGCCAATACGTGGTTAAGGGACAGCTCATCGCACTCGTCGACCGCTCGCTCATCGACCCACAAATCGCCAGTACAAAGGCGCAGCTCGACCAGCAGCAAGCACATCTCTCGCAGACTATCGCGCAGTACAAT
>PLAD01000213.1 GCA_003134215.1 Armatimonadota bacterium | reverse complement strand
TGTAGATTGCCGAATCGACCACGCCTACCGAGACATCCGCGCTCACCGGGCGCCCTTTTGCATCTGTTGTATGGATATCGACCTTCGCCTTATCGCCTGGATGGTAAGTCGGCTTGTCGGTACTGACCGTTACCTTCAACGACCGTTCTGGATCGTCGATGGTCATCGAAGCCGAACTCGAAAGACATTGTTTATTTACTATACATTCGGCCTCGACGGTCACACCGGGAGCGTAGGCTTCCTTCACCGGAATGTCCACTTCGGTAGCGCGCCGGACAAGCGGGACAATGATGGTCTGGTAAAGGGTCAGGCCTTCCACGGTGATCAGAGCATCCGGCCCAGGGTGCGCCGTCGTAATCAGAACCCGAGCGGTGCCGCCCGGAACGTACTTCGGCTTGCCGAGCACGACAGAGAGATCGGAGTACTGCTCAGGAATGTCCTCGTTTTTATCCGGTATCCAAACCTGGGTATCTTCCGTCACGGCATTACCGTGGTCATCTGTTCCTTCAAACTTGAAGTCTACCAAACCCGCTTTCTCCGGCTTTACAACGAAGTTCGCCGTGCCATCGGCGTTGGTGGTCAAATTATCAGACGAGATCGGAGTGTAGATATCACGATCGTCCTTCCAGACATCGTAATCCGCCGAAACCTTCAGCTGCTTGCCGGTGATCGGCAATCCGGAAGAATCGAGAGCCTGAGCTGTGACGCTTACTGAATCGCCGATACTTGCGACAGTGGAAGACGGTGTTGCGGTAATGGAAAAATCGCCCTGAGCGACAACGACCGTCGCCTCTGTAGTCACCGACTGTCCGGAGTTATCGTCAACTGTCGCGCTGACATTGTAAGTAATCGACTGCTCACTCGGATCTTGCTGTCTCGTTGGGATTTCAATCTTCGCCGACCCGTTACCGTCGAGGGTTAAGCTCTTGCTGACGTTAAATGTCCCGCCGTCGTCGGAATTTCCTGACCCGCCTTCGTCGGCATTGGCGGTTGAGTTGCTGAAGTACTGGACTGAGCAATTCGCTCCGTTCATCGGAGCTCCGAAGTAGTATCGGCCGGCCACAGTTGCGACAATCGTGTCCCCGCGAACATAGCGCTGCTTATCGAAGGTGACAGTGACGGAGTATTCCGGCTTGTGATAGACAGCCACCGAAAAGCTTCCGGAAGCGTTCAAATCGCCGCTGCTTTCGGTAATGGTATACCCGCCGGTCAATGCCTCACCGGAAAGAGTGACGTATGCGGCCCACGACCCATACTGGTTGGCGGTGACGGTCTGCCGATTAACCACGGTATTTTGCGCATCAGTAATTGACAGTTCGAACTTTGTTCCGGCCGGAACGGCATATCCCGATCCGGGCAAATACCAGCGCGAGATTCCACGCATTTGAACAGTTTGACCCGGCCGATATACCGGTCGGTCGGTGTAAATGAAGGAGCGCAGCGCACGCGCGGCCGGGTTTACTGACTCGTTCTCGCCGCTGTTCTCATCGACGAAACCAGGAGAGTTCAGGTTGGTCTCGAGAGCCGCCGCCGAATTGCCGCGGCGAATAATCGCCATTGCAGTGCTCTCGCTTGCACTGCCGGCGGTAGAAAGGCTGCAAATTCCATTCGCTCTGGAAACACCGGAAGATAAAACTGTCGGCCCTCCACTGCTATCTACTAAGCAGACACAGGACAGTCCGGAGATAGCGTTTCCGTTGGTCAGGCCGACGGTGTCTAGGAGTAACGTTGAACCGTACTGCTTGCCCATTACTGCGAGGTCGGTGACGACGAAAACGACCGAACTTGAGACGCCGCGGTCGAAGATGCTGGATGCAGTTATACGATAAAGCCCGGCCGGAAGCCGCCCGGTTACCGGGTCACCGCAGCGGATCTGATCGTAAAATATTCCGCCGCTGTCTGCATCGGCGATGGTGATATCCCACCGACGCACTACTGTCGATTGAACTTTCGACGAATCCACCGACTGCTCGTCTTGCAGTAAGAGCTTTGGGCAGATCGCGATCGCCTGATCGATATTCAGGCTGTCCAGCTCCAGGTGAAGCGCCGGTTTCGCCAGCGATCCATTTAGCCCAAGGGAGGGACTGTCGCTGGTTGCCCAATATTTTCCTGGAGTGTCGAACGTCAACGTGGGCGCAGAGCGCTTCATCGTGATGGTAATCGGCTCATTGATCAACTCAGCGACAGCGAGGGGCGCCGATGCATCGTCATAGCCCGAGGCGTTCGCGCTTACAGTGTAAGTCCCAGCGGTGACGTTTCGCAGGCAAAACCGACCGCTGTCGTCGGTGGAAGCCATCCAGCTTGTTTTCGGCGACGAGTCGTGCCCGCTCAGGTCTAAAGCCGTGTCCGACTGGCTGCCCTGCGCCCAACCGGTTGGAAGCGCATTGAAAATGCTGGTCGACGTCGACGAGTTTGAACCGCCGGAGTCATTCGAGTCCTGATCATTCGATTGGTCTAGGTCGATGTCGATGCTCGCATCGGCTACCGGCTGACCTGTCTTGAGATCGCGACAAATACCGGTAACCACGCCGACAGGCGGCATCGAGTAGATCGATTGACAGGTCAGAACTGCTGAGATCAAGACGCAAAGTATGGCGAAAAACTTGACCATGTCATGCCGCTTCCGTCGAAATGACAGCTTGTCCACGATGCAGGACAATCCTCATGATGATGGCTGCCGCGAGAACCACGACACAGACGATACGTACGGTCCTGGTCGGCGCTGTTAACTCGTCAAGCCCAGGAAGGAAGAGGAACAACAGCAGCGCGATCAAAATGGACGAGAATGATGTCGTCGCAGCTTTATCGACTTCCGTCCCGGGGGCGAGTGTCAGCTGACCGATTGCGAGACCAAGAAAGAGGCCGGTCAAGTTACGCGGCTGCCAGATGTAATCCAGTACGAGGCTCGGGGCTATTATTGCCGCAAGCCATTGGAGAAGGCGTGATGGCAGCCGGCCTTGGGCATAGTCGACAGTCCAGGCAGCACATGCACGAGGAAGAATGACGCCAAGCGAAATCGCCAGCAAATCCCATAGGTTTCCCGGGCCGATGGAACGGGTCGATGAGACATTTTGCAGGATCTCAAGCCGGTAGATGAGAAGGAGGGCAGTGCATGACGCCCAGCCGAGCGGCACGTCGATGTTCGCGCCGGCTGCGACT
>PLAD01000303.1 GCA_003134215.1 Armatimonadota bacterium | reverse complement strand
TGAAGATGTCGGCATCGCGCTGGGATCGGCGATTAAAACGGCGATTGGCGACAAGAAGGGCATCGCTCGATACGGGCATGCATTTGTTCCCATGGATGAAGCCCTGGTACTCTGCGCGCTCGATTTTAGTGGACGAGGATTGTTCACGCCTGACCTGACCTTTTCAAACGACAAAATCGGATCGTTCGATACGGCTCTGGTAGTCGAGTTTTTTCAGGCAGTTGCCGCGAACGCCGAAATCACGCTTCATATACGTCAGATCACCGGCAGCAACTCCCATCATGTAGCTGAGGCTGCCTTTAAGGCATTCGGCCGAGCGCTGGCTCAGGCTGCAGCGATCGATTTGAGGCACAAAGGAATTCCCAGCAGCAAAGGCGCCCTTTGAAGATAGCAATTATCGATTACGGCCTTGGCAACCTTCGGAGTGTCGAGAAGGCATTTCATCGGGTGGGCGCGGACGGAGCGTTCGTCACTGACGATCCTGAGGAAGTTCGCTCCGCTGACAAGGCCGTCCTTCCGGGAGACGGCTCGTTCGACTCGACTATGCAAAGCCTGAGAGCTTCTGCAGTGGACAAGATCGCTCTAGAGTTCGCGGCAACCGGTAGGCCGTTTCTCGGGATCTGTGTCGGCATGCAGGTTTTATTGACGAGCAGTGAGGAAGGCGAACGGAACGAGCGCGGTCTCAACCTGATACCAGGGAAAGTGAAACGATTTCAGGGCGCCAACCTGAAAGTTCCTCAGATCGGTTGGAATGAACTCGCCTTTTCAGGCTCGTCACCGCTTTTTACCGGCCTATCCGACGGCGCGTTCGTCTACTTCTTACACTCTTACTACTGCGCACCGGACAATGAGGATGTCGTCACCGCGCGATCCGATTACGGACTTCCGTATTGCGCCGGATTGCAAAAGGACAACGTATTCGCGACACAGTTTCATCCTGAAAACTCCGGCGAGATCGGGCTGCAGATACTGAAGAACTTCGCGCAGCTTTAGCGGTCTCGATGTGCTGGACGCCAAACTCTTCTATACCCGCTGTAACGATTATGATATAATTCATAAGGACAAACCATGGAAATAATCCCAGCTATCGATATCAAAGGCGGCAAATGTGTCCGCCTCACCCAGGGCAACTTCGAAAAGCAGAATCTCTACTCAGACGATCCCGTCAAAATCGCGAAGAGGTGGAAGGATGAAGGAGCAACGAGGTTGCACATTGTCGATCTTGACGGCGCTCGAATGGGGACGCCGCAGAACCGGGACATAGTCCGCGACATCATACGCCGGGTCGGTCTGCCGGTACAGTTAGGCGGCGGAATTCGATCCGGCGAGTTTGCAGACCGCATGTTGGCGATCGGAGTTGATCGCGTGATTTTCGGCACCGCGGCCCTTGCGGACCCGTTGATTGGAGAAGTTTTTGCTCGGTTAGGAGATCGCGCAATTCTAGGATTGGATGCAATCGGTGGAATGGTTGCGGTTCAGGGATGGCAGCAGGCGACTCAGGTGCCGGCGCTTCAGCTTGCGTTGCAGATGCAGGAAAAAGGCGCGAGGCGCATCATCTTCACCGATATTTCTCGTGACGGCATGATGGAAGGTCCAAATGTCGCGGCGACGCAGGCTCTCATGCGCGCTCTGAATATCCCGGTGATCGCAAGCGGGGGTGTCTCGAAACTCGAAGATCTCGCTGCACTCAAGGACATCGCCGTAGAAGGCGTCATTGTAGGCAAATCCCTCTACGAAAACGCAATCCGACTGCCGGACGCTATAGCTCTCGCGGCTTCAAAGTAACATTATGGCTATAGAAGGCATACTGGCAATCCTTTGTATTTTTGGAGTTCCTGTCATCAGTTGGACTTGTGTCAGAATGTTCAAACTTTGGATCGCCCATCAAGAGCGAAAAATAGAGCTATTGGGACACAGCCAGGCGCCGAGTGTGGACGCACAGTCGATTATCGAACTCCGAAACGACATACGCCGAGTGAGCGACGTGGCAACTAATTACGATATGTCGATCCAGCACAGCCTCGACCAGATTCAACGAAGATTGGACTTTTTGGAATCGAAGTCCACGATTGGCCAAAGCCCCAACCGCGCCACTTATTCTCCGCCGGTTGAACAAGTGATAATCATCGGACAAGATGGATCGAGCCAGCTAGACGGATAAATCGACATGGATTTTACGTTTGGCCAGTAATCAACATACCAGTTTCTGTAATTGACATGAGCGTAATGTCGATGGTACACTACCGCGTCAATGGCGACGAATAATCATAATCATCGCCTAAGATTTGCTTTATGCCAAATACCCCTCAACCAACGTCTCCTGGGCCTTCTTCACAAAAACCTGAACCTGAATACGAAGATCTTCCGCCCCCGCCGCGTTACGCGAGCAGCCTCGGGCTTCTGAGAAAGATCCTTTTCGGCGACGCTCTTTCAGCGGCCCATGCGGGCCACCAAAAGCTGCCTAAATTTCTCGCCCTGCCCATCTTTTCATCGGATGCGCTTTCGTCGGTCGCGTACGCGACCGAGGCAATTCTTGGTGTTTTAGCTCTTACGAGCACCGGTGCGATGCACCAGTCGGTTGGGATCGCTATCGCGATTTGTCTACTGATCGTGATCGTAACAGCATCGTACCGGCAGGTGATTTTCGCCTATCCGAATGGCGGCGGCGCTTACCCGGTAGGCAAAGAAAACCTGGGGACCACTGCTGCTTTAATTGCAGGGGCTGCTCTGCTTGTCGACTATATCTTGACTGTCGCGGTCTCGGTCGCATCCGGAGTCGATGCGATCAGTTCATTTTCGTCGGACAACCGCCTGGGTTGGATCAGAGATACCGGATATTTCGTCCACGCCCACACTGTCGAAATTTGTATCTTCTGTACGCTCTTGATCATGGTTGCAAACTTGAGAGGCGTCAAAGAAAGCGGTGTCGCATTCGCATTCCCGGCCTACGCCTTCATCCTGAGTTTTGTCGTGATGATTATCGTCGGCGGAATCGGGTACTGCACGCATCAACTGGTGCCGCCGACGCAAACACAGTACAACTTGTTCGCTTCGACACACGGGATAAAGGTGGGCACTCAGCTTGTTGGATGGTATTTGCTGCTGCAGGCCTTCTCGTCCGGCTGTACTGCATTGACCGGTCTCGAGGCGATTTCCAACACAACTCCCTTATTCCGTGAACCGCAAGATAAGAATGCGGCTACAACGATGAGCATGATGGCAGGTATAGCGGTCTTCTTCTTCTTTGGAATAACGTATCTTGCGGATATATTTCGTACGGTTCCGATCGACAGCAATGCGATCGACTACCAAACGATCATCTCTCAGCTCGGTCATCAGGTGTTCGACTCAAGCTGGGCCTGGTGGTTCTATTACGTAATACAGATATCGACTGCAATCATCCTGATACTGGCCGCAAACACTGCGTTCGCGGGCTTCCCGCAACTTGCTTCGATGCTTGCCAAAGACAAGTTCCTACCGAGGCAGCTTGCAAGTATCGGCGACCGACTTGTGTTCGCCAACGGAATTGTAGTTCTGGCCGTTGTGAGCTGTCTGCTGATCGTTATCTTCCGCGGTAATGTCTACGAGCTAATTCCGCTCTACGCGGTCGGCGTCTTCACATCGTTCACAATCGCTCAATCAGGGATGGTGATGCACTGGCTTCGTGTGAAGTCGCCTAACTGGCAGGCAAGCATCGCAATGAACGGAATTGGAGCAGTTGCAACCGCCGCTGTCGCGTTGATCTTCGTAGTCAGCAAGTGGGATTCCGGCGTCTTTATCAGCCCTGATCTCTCGGTTCCGATGGACGGAGTATTCGTCTTTTCTTACAATACGATCAATCACATTGCGCTGCCTGAATATCGCCACTGGCAGCTTTTGCATCCCGGCCAGTTAATGCCGGGGTTCGTGATAGGTCCGACATTGGAGCCACGGTACGGCGCATGGCTGGTGGTAGTTCTCATACCAATGCTAGTAGCGATGTTTCGCTCAATTGAAGCGCACTATGTCGAAGTGCGCGAGCAGTTAACCCTTAGCAACTACAATCCGCCTCCCGCTAACGACAAGAACGTTGCCATCGTGCTCGTACCCGGGTTGCACCGAGGGATTATCGAAGCGCTCCGATATGCACAGTTAATTTCAGACGATGTCCGAGCTGTTTATGTCGAGATCGATGAATCGGCTACACCAATTCTCAAGAGCAGGTGGGAAGAGTGGTCGAATGGCGTACCGCTATTGATTTTGGCATCTCCTTATCGATCGCTGAGAGGGCCGATGTTGAGGTATGTTGATGCTGTGCAGCGCGAAACGTCCAATGAAACCATTACGGTCGTGGTTCCCGAGTTCGTCTCCGAAAAGTGGTGGCATAACATTCTGCACAACCAGGCGGGTCTTCTGCTAAAACTAGCATTTTCCGGACGAGAAGGTGTTGTCGTCAGCAATGTCCGCTACTTCCTGCACTCTAAGAAGGAGCCGACCGTAAGATGATAATAGATGCGCGAGACGATGTTGTTACACTCTCCGGCTGCCTTGACCGAAATGTTTGGCCGGCAGTTCAGGCACCGGCAAACCTGCTGCTGCGTCAGCATCCCAGCGGCATATTAATCGATGCCAGCGAACTGGAAATGTGTACTCCGGAAGGTGTGAAAACGTTTGTCGATGCGATCAATTATATTTCGCGGTACCGGGCGCGAATTGTACTTTGCCACGTCCCCGAAGTAGTCGCGGAAGTCATTAAAACGGTGCCAGGAGCTCGCTCACAGGTCGCAATCGCTGCCGATCTTGAGTCAGGACGGGCGTCGCTTGTCCTGGCGCAGCGCCAACGCGACAAGAGCAGGCTAAAGTGGGCATCCGATGCAGATGACCGTCAGATTTTGGTACCCCTGATACCGGCGATGTCGACCACTCGCGAAGCGCTCGGTCTTTCGAAGGTGCTTGCCGGGTCGCTGGATCCGGTAGTCGACGAGGGTCCGTGGGAACAGGTGAAGAAGCCGCCGACGTCGCTCATACATCTAGCTTTCTTTATCGAAGTGCCGCGATCCATGCCGCTCAGCGCTCCCTTTCCTGAAGAAGAAGATCACGCCCGCCGACTTCTAACCGAGGCGGAATCACTTGCGGCGCGAATAAACCTTCGGGTTCGGACACACATCATCCGAACAAGAAACACGGCAGAAGAGATCGTCGAGCAGTCGACCAAGCTCAACATCAATACGATTGTGCTCTCGTTGCCTCCGGCAAGCGAAGAAGACATTTCAACAACAAACAATCTCGCTCGACAGGTACTAGAAAATGCGCGCTGTGAAGTTCTGCTGAAGCGAATAGCAGCCACAAGTGAAGTAATATAGTTAGTATCTATGTCATTACGGTTTTTAACGGTCGCTATTGACGGCCCTGCGGGCGCCGGTAAGAGCACTACAGCGAAGCGTCTCGCCCTTGAACTCGGAATTGTCTATGTCGACAGCGGTGCAATGTACCGTGCTGTCGCGTTATCGTCGCTCAAGGCGGGAATTGCATTCACCGACGCTGAAAGGGTCTCGGCGTTAGCAGCATCTCTGGATATTGAGTTCGCTCCTGCTGCCGAACTCGGGGCCGCCCAGCGATTATTCGTCAACGGCGTGGATGTCACGACTAAGATACGCCAGCCTGAGATTTCCAACGGCGCATCCACCGTTTCGACCATTGCGGCTGTCCGTGAAGTACTCGTTGCTAAGCAGCGAGCGATGGGTGAGCGCGGCGGGGTTGTCATGGAAGGCCGCGATA
>PLAD01000148.1 GCA_003134215.1 Armatimonadota bacterium | reverse complement strand
AATGTGCCCGGACAGACAACGAAAGCGGAAGGCTGAACAAGCCGCTTGAATTAAAGGCAGCACTGACAAGAGCGGCCGATGTATCGGGTTCGATGCATCGGCCGCTTCTTTGCTTTTTCTTGTAGAGACTGGCTACGAGTAAGATCACATGGATGTGAGGCGCTCGGCCCCAGCCTTGGCCAGGTGAATATCTGGATCAACAAGGCTGCGGTTAACGGGAACGACGATCAACTGCCCGGCTTTAAGCGCTTGATCCGACTGAAGCGATGGATTGAGTGAGCGGATTGAGTTCATCTCGTCAACCTGCTGACCGCTCCCAGTGAGGCGTCCGGCAATCTTCCAAAGCGTGTCGCCTGGCTGAACCGTCATCCTCACAGTGCTGACGTCTTTGGCGCCAATAACACTGGAGATTGACTGCAGAAGAGTGGATGATGCGCACCAGATTACCGCCGCAGCAGCAGCGAAGAAGAATGCGTTTTCCACTAATCGTCGACCGGCATTCTTTGTCCGTCGACTACGCTTTGCCGGTACGTGTTCGACCATTCTTAAAGCCGGACGGTCTTGCACATACTCACGTTTTCGCTCAGCAGCTAAACAATTCATATCGTTTCCTTAATATTTCCCGATGGAGCAGAGAACCAAACATAAATCAAACACTTTCAAACTTAAGTTTGATTATAGGCAGGCCGCTATCGAAATGTCAATCGTTTTTGCCCTGCAGGTCAAAATAAATCAAACAACTGTTTGATCTCTCAGAAAGCACTGGTATAATTGACGCATCCCGCCCAGTATTTCCAAAGGATCTTTCAGTGCAAAATCTCACGACGAAGCAGGAAGCAATTCTCAGTGCGATCCGGCAACATATTAGAAACACCGGACAATCCCCTACGGTTCGAGAGATCGGACAAGCAGTTAATTTGAAGTCGAGCTGCAGCGTTCAAAAGCAGATTGAGTCGTTGGAACGCGCGGGCAGACTGCGAAGGAGCAGTTTCAAATATCGTTCTATTGAAATTATCGGCGAACACTCGCAGCAATCTCATATCATCGACACCTTAGTTATTCCGCTCCTCGGCAGGGTTGCCGGCGGCAATCCAATCGAAGCTCTGCAGGAAAGCGATCCAGAATTAATTTCGCTTCCTACTTCTCTACTCCCGCGCGTCGACCAAAACCGGCAAAAAAAATCTTGCGATGAGCAAAACTTTTCCAAAGTAGAGCTTTTTGGCCTTCGTGTGGTCGGGCGTTCCATGATCGATGTGGGTATAGACGACGGTGACCTGGTAATAGCGCGCCAGCAATCCAGCGCTCAAAATGGAGATATTGTCGTTGCGCTTGTCGAGGATAACGAGGCAACGGTAAAGAAATATTATCGCGAAGCCGACAGAATCAGGCTGCAGCCGGCCAATGATGCGTTTTTGCCCATCTACAGCCGCGATGTCCGAATTCTGGGCAAAGTAGCGTTGTCAATCAAACAGTTTTGACAACGCAGCGAAACGTCAATCTATGAAGAATTTCTGGCGCTTGTTCGCCCGCCTTCCTCTCGTCGTTTTGGCTGCGGCGTTGCTTGAGTTGATGCCGTCCGGCCGGCCGGCCGGCGCACACGCAGCTCAGGCAACTATAAAACAGCCTTCAGATCCGTCCAATCCGGTTGTTGTCGATTGTGTCGGTGACAGTATCACTCACGGATCCGGCGCGTCATCAACGGCTAATAATTATCCCAGCCTGCTCGGAGATCTTCTGGGCCCAGGCTACAAGGTATTAAATTTTGGTGAGAGCGGCGCAACGCTGCTTAAAAATGGTGACAGCCCCTATTGGAAGCGAGAAAGTTATGCTGCCAGTGCAGCGGCGGCTCCAAATGTAGTGATCATCATGCTCGGAACCAACGATTCTAAGCCCTGGAACTGGAAGTTCAAGAGTCAGTTCGCCTCAGACTACGAAGCGCTGATCGATTACTATGCAAGCATTCCGACACATCCTCAGATCTTTGTCTGTNNTGTCTGCACCCCCCCACCCGTCCCAGGTTTAGGAAACTACGGGATTAACGAGCCTAATGTGCTTGAAATGATCCCGATTGTAGAGCAGGCGGCAGCGGCGAGGAGTGTACCGGTAATCGATGTGCAGGCAGGTATTCCAAGTGACGCTTCCTATTTTGTTGACAGGGTGCATCCGAACGACAATGGCTATATCTTGCTTGCGAGCGCGATCTACGAAGGACTGACACGTGCGCCGGTTATATTGCCGATTGCAAACAGGACTCTCACCGGGCCTGAGCCAATCAAAATAATCACGCTGGATAAAGGAGTGCAGATTCGGTATCGACTGGACGGAATGGACAAGCCAAATAATGGCATACAGATTCGGTACTCACTGGACGACAGAGTACCAAGCAGGAAATCACCGATAACTCTCACTCTTGTAACCATGTCAGGGCCGACGACGGTGACAGCTCAGGAATTCGTTGGGAAGAAGCCATTCGGGCTGAAGGCATCAGCAATCTTTATTCCGGCGCCGCCGACCGTACCGGCGGCGCAATGATCGCTGTGGGTGGGCGTCAGCCCACCCGCTCTCTTACGTAGTTTGCAAGATCGGCGGACGGAATCCGGATCTGCTGCATGGTGTCTCGGTCCCTAACCGTCACGGTGCCGTCCTCGAGCGACTGGAAGTCGACGGTAACGCAAAACGGAGTTCCTACCTCATCCTGGCGGCGATAGAGCTTGCCAATTGCTGCGGTCTCGTCGTAAACGGACCGCATCTCCCCGGTTCTCTGAACATCGTTTTTAAGCCGCTTCGCCATTTCGACGATCCGCGGCTCGTTTTTCTTCAGCGGAAGGACGGCGACCTTTATCGGAGCAAGAGTTGGCTTCAGCTTGAGCACCACTCGTATTTCGCCGTTTTCAAGAGTATCTTCGTGATAAGCTTCGGTCAGAACTGCCAGAACGCCGCGATCGACGCCGGCTGATGGTTCGATAACGTACGGCACCAGATGCTTATTGGTTTGGTGGTCGAAATATGTCAGCTTCTCTGTCGAGTGCTCATTCTTTTTCACCTTGGCCGATAGTCCGAGCGTGTCCTGCTGCCGTGAATGGGAACCGAGGTCGAAATCGGTGCGGTTGGCGATGCCTTCCAGCTCTTCCCAGCCGATAGGAAACTTGTACATGACATCGACAGTACGCTTGGAGTAGTGCGCTAATTCACCCGTCGGCACTTCATAGAGCTTTATGTTTTCCCGACTGAGCCCGATTTGATCGACCCACCAGTCGACATGGTCTTTGATGAACTCGTCGTGCACCTGTTCATCGGTACCGGGCTTGACGAAATACTCAATCTCCATCTGTTCGAATTCTCGAACACGAAAGATGAAGTTTCGCGGAGTGATCTCGTTGCGGAACGACTTGCCAACCTGAGCGATGCCGAAAGGCAGTTTCCGGTTGGTCGCCGTCAGCACATTCGAAAAATTGACGAAGATGCCTTGAGCAGTTTCGGGCCGAAGGTAGGCGAATGAATCGGCGCTTTCCACTGGGCCGACGCCGGTTTTGAACATCATGTTGAACGCCCGCGGCTCGGTAAGCTGACCTTCGCACTGCCCAGGTCGCAGTTTAGGATGCAAAAGGCAGTCGGAATCGCCTAGTTTGTCGGCGCGAAAGCGCCCTTTGCAGGTTTTGCAGTCGATGAGAGGGTCGACAAAGGTGTCTTCGTGACCTGAGTATTTCCAGACGAACGGATTCATGAGAATAGACGTGTCGACGCCTTCCATATCATCTCGCTCGTAGATATTATGCTTCCACCATGCCTTCTTGAGGTTGTTTTTGAGCTCGACGCCCAAAGGTCCGTAATCGAACGTCCCCTGCAGTCCGCCGTAGATTTCGCTTCCAGCAAATATAAAGCCGCGCCGCTTACATAGCGACACGATCTGTTCCATAGTTTCCGCAGCCATAAGAGCCCCTTACACAAATTTTTCCGTGGTGGGGATTATACCATTTGGTGAAGAGCGAGCGCGGGATTCGTAACTTGGAACTGCTCAGGAGATGGGGACATTTGCTTCGCAACATGCCTATGAATCACGTTAAAGAACCACAATGTTAGTTTGCATGATTGCCTCGACGACCAGGGCGGTCACGCGGTGCGGCAGCGGTTAGTATTATTGCGCAAGCTATTAACGTAAACTCTATTACGGAGCTGAATAATAGGCGATATGACCCAAGAAAATCCCATGGGAAGCTCGGATGTATCCAAGGAAGTTTTTGGCGATGGACGGATTCGGAGATCAACATCATGACGATTGGCCAAGCTGCGGCCCCAGAAATGCCGATGGGCGTTAGGATGGGGAACCATCGAGAGCACAGCGTAAGAAACCATTACGAAGCAACAAAATAAAGTAGTTGCCAATGCGAGGCAGGAAAACAGGAAAAGACACCGACCAGCAAAAGTCGAAAACCATATACGATTGTGAGTCGATATTTTTTCAACGCCTCCTTGTCGATATTTGACTTTTCATTGAAGTTGTTACGATGCATCGGACGCTCCGGTTGCGGCTTGATCGGCTCACCGTTATCTTCCGATGACCGTGACTGAAATTTGTTGAGAATTGGTTAAGAGTTGAAATGGTCGCAAATGCGGTCGCAGCACACGCACAGATAGCGTAAGGTTGGTTAAGCGATTGTTGGCTTGAGTATTGCATGCCGAGTTCCAATGGAACGAAAATCTGTTCTTTGAGCTTGAGATTCATAGTCATCCACGTAATAAACAGCCAAACGATGAAAGCTCCGGAATAAATGTAATCACCGGTCAACCTAACCGATAAGAACAGGTAGAAGCCCCTCGACGCTAAGAAAAGCGCGGCCCCTACGTACAAGTAACCTTGCTGCACTAAGACGATCGACATTGCGATCGAGAATGGGTCCCGCCAGGAGCGGAAAGGTCCTTTTGAGGTTATTTTTCAGGTTCCGTTTTATGGGCTCCTTCCGAAGTTAAGCTGTTGTGAAAACAGATTGCCTTAAACCCATTGAGGTATCACAAATTCCGTTCGCCAGTGGTCTTCCTAGTCAAAGAGGCATGTAATCGAGTCGATTAGCTCGGTATAGGTTTTGTGTGTGGCTTTAGGAAAAACATTTCACTTCACGAACTCTGTGTCAAGGTACATAATCTGCCGTGATAAGTCTCAGAAAGGACACGGAGGGTCGTGATCGGACGAACAATGGGTAGTTTGCGATTAAGACACCCTTGGTCCTGGCCGGACAGTACGTGGCACCCGGAGTTTAGGGACTGACAATCACGGAGTCAGAGGCGGGTTAGGTCTGCGTTGCCCAGGGATACTCCTGCTACTTTGCGGCGGCATCTGGCGAGGGCGTTGTCGACGCTTTTGGTTTTGCATTTGAGTTCGACGGCTATTTCTCGGTAGGAATTGCCTAATCGATATCCTGACAAGACGAACCATTCGAATTCGCTGAGAACTTCCTGGAGTCTGTCCTGAAGGAGCTTAGTGTCTTCATCTACCATGATGATAACTTCGGGGTCGCTGTTGTTGGTGTCGGGGAGAATATCGCTGAGGTTCCAGTCGGTGGTACAGTCCTCGCTTGGCGACTCCAGCGAGAGAGATCGGTTGAGGGGCATCTGTTTCTGTCGGGTCGCCGCCTTGATCGCTGTAATGATATGTCGGGTGATACAGACTTT
>PLAD01000234.1 GCA_003134215.1 Armatimonadota bacterium | reverse complement strand
GCGGTGTGACTTCAAGCAAATGAAAGTGGGACTTGAACGGGCCGATAATCATTACCTGAGGCGCACTGGCTTCTTCGGTCTGGGTATTATGATAGGCAGGCTCGATTTGAAATCCGCCCCGTCGTTCATCGCCGACACCCTCCAGCTCTGTCGATGTCGTGACCGGAGCGGTGGAGATTGTCAGGACACAGGTGTGATTGGTATTGATTGCTCCGACCCCGGTGTAGGAGGTGCCGTCAAAACGCCCAACCCCCTGAACCGGCCGCCCTACATGTGTCACCACTTGCTGGGTGCCGTCCGCGTAGGTCGCAGTGACAGCGCCTCCGGTCGTGTTTTCGAATACCATCTGCATGAGGGGATTCACTGGATGCCTGACAATAATTATCAGCGCATCGCCGACCTGCGGGACGTAGTTGTCCGAAAGCGGATGCAGCCCGCCGTCACCACTCTGCAGAAATGTGCAGCTGCCGACATACGGAGCTAGTTCACGAAACAGACTTTTTCCGGCTGGAATATCGGTGTAGATTCCAGAGGCGCCTGAAATGTGCCCGCCGAAGTACACCGGAGTGACGGCGAACTCCTTCGGGACAATGTTGATCATGTCCGGATAACTGTCGGATGTACTGCCAAGCCGGATACGGATGCCATGGACAGCAGTGGCCGCCACCGTACCGACAGGAGCGTAACCCGCCGCAAGATAACCCTCCAAAACCCTTGTCGCTGGATTCAGGACGCGTCCAATAAGCTGCCAACTCGAACCCTGATCGTCACTGACTTCGATCGGACCTTCAACATCGTTGATAATTCGAATACGCCACGCCTCGGTGGAAGGCGGCGGTGTAAAAGTCGGCGGAAACGCTTTCGGAAGTCCGGCAATAGAAGCTCGACAAAGGCAGAAAACCAGGCAAAAAACAACACAAGGAGTATATCGGGTCGTGCAATTAGTCATTTTCATAAGTCGCTGTCTGACGCGGATCTGATCCTTTGGTCAACAGCGAACTAAGGGCGGGATATTTCCGTCTTACAAGAGCAGGCCACCCATAAATGCTGTCAAAAGCTTGCTTAGACAACTGGCGGACCTCTCTCAAGTAGATAATACAGGGATATTGTACAAGATTGGATTACAATAGTTGATAGTTCAAAATCACTCCATTGGTAATACGACAATGAATCGAAACCCGTTTCCCATCAACGCAGCCCCATCAATTGTGCTGGGCTTATCTTTAGCTCTGCTTCTAGTTGTGGTTCCGGCCAGGGCGTCGGTCACGGTGCAGTCTTCTGCGCCCGGCTTCGTACTCCCTGGAATCGACGCCAAACAGCATTCATTGACCGACTTCTCCGGGAAACCCACTGCTCTATTCTTTTTCTGCGGCTGTAAGTGGTGCCACGACACAGCGCGCGCATGGGCTTTGGCCGAAAGGAATGGAACTGTCCCGAAAAATAGCGACGGCACTTTTTTAAATACCTTGATCGTCTTCTCCGGCGACGCGAGCGAGGCGAAACAGTTTCGAAGTCAGACGGGTCTGGACGCGAAACTAGTCACTATTCTCACCGACAAGTTCCTGTCCATTACCGGACAATACGATGCCTATCCCTGCCCGAGGATCTTCGTGCTCTCAGCAGATCAAAAAGTGCTCTATACGAACAATCACGCAGGCGACGCCCCCCGCACAATTACCGGGGCAGATCTCGTCACCGACGCAATCAAAGCGCTGGGTGCAGTTACGGCACGGCAAGCTCCAACCACCCCGGCCACGCCGGAGCAGATCACACAGGCGTCGGAAGGTACCAGCAGCGTCTATTTAACGCCTCTAGCCGGCAATGGGGTGACTATCGATGGAACCGGTGATAACAGCGAAGCGCATTATGACTTCGGGACAGTTAAGCAAAGCGCGGTAAAGACGGTCGAACATGTCTTTCAGTTTCGCAACGATAATCCGTCGCCGATTATAGTCTCCGATATACAGCCGTCCTGCGGATGCACCAACGCATTTATTGACGGTACAACGACATTGCCGGTGACTGTGAATCAGGGGCAGACAATCAGTGTTACCGCTTATGTCGACCTGACCGACCTCTACCCAGCCTCAGTCGAAAAATCCGTGATGATCTTTCGCGTCGGCCAGATCAACCCGATCTCGACACTGGACATCACCGGCAACCTCACACCCTGATGACAGGGGGTGCTCCTAAAGTCCCGTGCCGGATGTCCCGATGTACTGTCCAAGCGGAGGAAATTGTACACCAGACTGTACCTGAGCGGCATGTTGCTGACGTAGGGTATCGAGTAAGCCCGGAACGGCGCTTGGGGCGGTTGCTGGAGTCGAAAAAGCTTCTTGAAAGACCGGCCACAAATTGTACTGGATTACCTGCGAGAGATCGAACACCATCACCCCTTGTGTCGACGATACAGCGGCCTTCNNGACCCAGGTGGAGTCGTTCGCAGCCCGATTGGAAAGTACCCCTGCGCCCTCGACCGTCGCACCGGGGCTGTCGCCGCCGTCCTGCATGGTCGCATCGGTGTAGTAGCACCCGGTAGTCATCCAGTCGAGCAGTCCGGCAAATCCGGTCTTTTGATAGGCTGGGCTGAGGAACGGAAACGGTCCTGCAAAATCGTCAGCCGCCCAGTTCGAACCGTTGGCCGCATATTCGCCGTACCACGAGCCGACGTAGA
>PLAD01000191.1 GCA_003134215.1 Armatimonadota bacterium | reverse complement strand
CGCAGGCGCTCTTCGGCAACCCGCAGGCGCTGCTGCTCGACGAACCGACGAACCATTTGGACATCGAGTCGCGCGAGTCGCTGATACGGATGCTCAAAGAGTACGACGGTACCCTTCTGCTGATTTCTCACGACAGGTATTTACTCGATCAGGCAGCAACGCGAATTATCGAAGTGGCAGACGGAAGGGCCTTTGTTTTTGACGGCACCTATTCCGATTTTCGCGACAGGAAGAGCCGCTCGGCCCCGCCGAACGTTGTCAAACAGTCGGCGAACGGCGCGGCCGGAAAGACAAAAGCCAGTTCTGCTCCGTCGCCGACTCTTAACGCGTATCAACTCTCCAAGGAGCGGCGGCGCGCGCAGACCGCCCTCGAAGCTGCGGAGTCCAGAGTCGGCGAACTCGAGACCCTGCTGGCTAAGATCGAAGAAAAGCTGGCTTCCCCCGAGAAAGACGACGACATGATAAAGCTCGCATCTCAGCATACTGAAACCGGCGAGGAGCTCGAAAGGGCGGTAGAAGAGTGGGAGCAGGCAGCGGAATACGTCGAGACGCTTTAGTATTCGATGAGGAGTCCAATGTCTGTAATAGGCTAGGCCTCTAATGTCCTGACCACGCGGGAAGTTAAACACGTCGTAATTTCGTGAGGCGTGGTGTCAATCATCTGCGCGATTTGGCTTACGCTGATTGATTGGTTTCCCACAGCGCCTATCAAGGTGACGGCGTCACCTTGTTTGAGGCTTGCGCCATCGGGAATTTCGACACAGATCTGATCCATACACACGCGACCACGAATCGGCGCTTCCGCCCCGCACGGGAGGAGGACACTGCCGATGCCCGATAACCTTCTCGGGTAACCGTCGCCATAGCCAATCCCAATCGTTGCGATCGTAGCCTCCTTCGGCAGTCTGTAGGTTCGACTGTAAGAGATATCAGAACCGGCAGGCATCCGGCGGACGAGCAAAGCGCGGGCTTTCAGCGAAAGAACAGGGTGGTAGGGAAAATCGGTGGACAATGCAGGGGACGGCGGTATGCCGTAGAGCAGTAGTCCAGGGCGGAAAAGGGTCGAATCGGTCAAATTAAGCCGCAGCGCGGCTGGAGAATTGGCGGAATGGACTGCCAATTCCGAGAGCATTTGTCCTGGGATTTCACACAGAAGTCCCTGAAAAAGCCCGCTTTGTCCAATCGGATCTGCTGGGTCGAATGCATCCGCCGAAGTAAAGTGAGTACAGACGCCGGTCACCTTTATGCCTGGCAGCGACGACCAAACTTGCAGGGTTGAGCTAAGGTTCTCCGGCGCAATTCCAGCCCGCCCATTTCCGGTGTCAATTTCCATGTGCACAGACACCGACCTTTGCTGACGGACTGCCGCATCCGAAAGCGCCTTGACAAACGCGGTGTCGCTCGCCATTGCTGTCAATCCTCGTGCGACAACATCGTCCGCTTCTTCGGGAAGCACAGCCGCCATGAGATAGATCTGAGTGCTGTCCATGTCCGGAAGCACTCGCAGCTCCGCTGCCTCTGCGACTGTCGCAACCGCAAAGCGGCTGATACCGTACTTTTGCAGCAAGGGCACGACGAGGTTGACGTCATGGCCGTACGCATCGGCTTTAACCACTGCCATAACTGCAGGGCCTATTTGGTTTAGCTGTCGAATATTGAATGCGAGCGCGGCCTCACTGATTTCCGCCCAGCACCGGATTCGTTCATTAGTCATAAGGTGTTGTTGAAGTGTACCTTCGTCCAAGCGACATCAGCGAAACGGGTCAGGACCAGTATGCTATACTCGAATATGTTATCCAAGATCCGTGGCCGTCGTTTGGTCGTGTCCGTTACCGGAGCCAGCGGAGCCATCTATGCGGTTCGATTTTTGCGCTATGCAGCCCCTCTGTGCGAAAGAATCGACTTAATCTTATCATCAAACGCGCTGGCAGTTGCTGCCACCGAGTTGGAACTTCATCTCTCGACGCCGATTCAGGTTGAGGAGTATCTGGGCGGCAATTTTCCCTCTGTTGTACTGCAGTCTAAAAAAGACTACTTTACGCCGCCGGCGAGCGGGTCGTATCAGCACGACGGTATGGTCATTATTCCCTGCTCGATGGGGACTGTCGGAAGGATCGCCGGCGGTATCTCCGATGATCTCACAACGCGGGCTGCAGATGTCTGCCTGAAGGAGCGTCGACCGTTGATAGTTGTTCCCAGAGAGACGCCGTTCAATTTAATTCACCTGCGCAACTTGACGACGATCGCTGAGGCCGGGGGTACGATCGTCCCTGCCGCACCGTCGTTCTATCACAATCCAAAAACTATCGAAGACCTGGTCGACACAATTGTCGCGCGGGTCTTGCAAAACCTCGGCTTTCCTCAGGATCTCGTCCCTGCCTGGCAATCCCCGGTTCTGCAGTCCGAATAATGCTGAGCGGCGCCTACAGCACGTGCCTGCACGTTCTAAACAATCACTTAATGTCCGACATCGACCGCAATCGACTGACTGTCGCCCTTCGTTTTTCTAAAGAATAGCAGCGCAAGCGGCGCAGCGATTACGAATACGACCGAGATAAGAAGGAAGGCATCGTCGTACGACAAAGTAAGCGCCTGGGCTTGGAGAGCTCCATTAACCGATGCGATTGCGGATGCATGAGCATCTGTCGGACTGAAACCACACTCAATGAATCGCTGCGTGAGCCCCGATATCCGTGAGCCGACCAGCATGTTCCCAGAGTAGATGTGAGTCACTAGATTTGATCGGTGAAATGCCGTTTGGTTCGTCACATATGTGTTGATCGCTGCTATTCCAAATGATCCGCCGAGCTGCCGCGCAAGATTTGACAATCCAGCGCCTTGTGCGACCTCATTCGGTTTGAGCGACTGCAGTGACGCTACCGTGATAGGTGTGAGTAAAAATCCCAACCCGGCGCCGCGAATGATCAAACCGACAATAGTATCGGCTGTTCCGCTTTGCGATGTCATCTGGCTGAGCATCCACTGAGAGAAGGCGAAGACGGCCATCCCGAAAAGAATCAAGAACGCCGGTTTTACGAGCGGCGCCGCCCCATTAAGCAGCCTTCCGCAAAGGAGCGTACCGACGATCGTAGCGAACCCTCCCGGCAGAAAGAGTAATCCGGTGTCAGTCGGTGTCAAGCCGAGAATGCCCTGGGCAAAGAGAGGGAATATAAAGACACCGCCGTAGA
>PLAD01000338.1 GCA_003134215.1 Armatimonadota bacterium | reverse complement strand
CGTTCCGCTCTGACGATGATCGGCGAGAAAATCGACTAGCGCGCTTCCTATGACTGCACCGTCGGTAAACGACGAGATCTGTTTAACATGGGCGGGAGTCGAAATTCCGAAGCCAACGCACAACGGAAGTTCAGTCTTCTTTCGTATCGCGCGAATTAAATTTCCCAGCTCTTCGGGCACCTCTTGACGAGATCCTGTGACACCGGTACGCGAAACACAGTAGACGAAGCCTGAATGCATCTTATCGGTTACGGCTTTCAGTCGTGCTGAGGTGCTGGTAGGCGCCAGTAAGAATATGGTTGCAAGGCCATGACAATCCGCTTCGATCTTCCAAGCCGCCGATTCCTCGGGAGGAAGATCGGTAATAATAATGCCGTCGGCTCCCGTTTCGTGCATCGCCTGCGCGAAGCGAGCGTGACCATAGATAAGTACCGGATTGTAATAGGTCATAAGCACGATCGGAACTTGCGAGTTAGCCCGAACGGCTTTGACAACATCGAAAACGAAGTCAGGAGTCACTCCCTTGTCCAGAGCGCGCTGGGACGCCGCCTGAATGCTCTTACCGTCGGCAAGAGGGTCCGAGTACGGAATTCCAATTTCAATTGCGTCCGCGCCGGCTTCTGCGACAGTGAGGACAACATCCGCCGTTTCGCTTACGGTCCCGTACGGATCTCCAGCTGCAACGAAGGCGACCAGTGCTCCTTCGTTTCTCGACTTCAGTTGAGCGAAGGTCAGGTCCAGGCGGTTCCTTAGCTGTGGAGGTGCGATAATAGTCATAGATTTAATCGCTTGGCGACCGTGTCTACATCTTTATCGCCTCGGCCGGATAGGCAGACGAGAAGGATCTGCTCCTTCGACATATGTGGCGCTATTTTGCGGACGTGAGCAAAAGCATGTGAGCTTTCCAGCGCAGGAATAATGCCTTCCGTTCGGGCAACCCATTGAAATGCATCCAGGGCTTCCTTGTCAGTTACCGAGACATAGTTTGCCCGTCCGACATCCTTAAAGTAGGCATGTTCCGGCCCTACTCCAGGATAGTCGAGACCGGCGCTGATAGAGTGAGTCGGAATGACCTGGCCGTAGCTGTCTTGCAGCACATATGACGATGAACCATGTAAGACGCCTTTTGACCCCGCAGTCAAAGTTGCGGCATGCCGGCCGGTTTCTACGCCGTCACCGGCCGCTTCGACTCCGATAAGCTTCACAGCATCATCATGAACGAACGGATAAAATATTCCCATAGCATTAGATCCGCCGCCGACACAAGCAACGATAGTGTGTGGCAATCCGCCCGTGTCTTCCAGCAACTGGACACGCGCTTCCTGACCGATTACGGCCTGAAAGTCTCTGACCATAGTTGGATAAGGATGAGGACCGGCGACTGTACCGATAATGTAGTGCGTGTTGCGCACATTGGTAACCCAGTCGCGCATCGCTTCATTGAGAGCGTCTTTAAGGGTAGCGGTACCCGATGTGACAGGAATAACTTCGGCGCCTAGCAGTCGCATTCGGACGACATTCAGGTGCTGGCGTTCGATGTCCTCGGCGCCCATATAGACCGCGCACTCGTAACCGAATCTGGCGCAGACGGTAGCTGTTGCAACGCCGTGCTGACCTGCCCCCGTTTCCGCAATAATCCGCGGCTTGTTCATTCTCTTTGCAAGGAGAATCTGTCCAAGCGCGTTGTTGATCTTGTGTGCACCGGTATGTGCGAGATCTTCACGCTTGAGATAGATGCGCGCGCCGCCGAGTTCCGCCGTCATTTTCTCAGCGAAATAAAGCGCGGTCGGCCTTCCGACGTAATGTTCCCCCAGATAGTTCAGCTCGCGCTGGAACTCAGGATCAATGCGAGCATCGTTATAAGCCTGCTCCAACTCATCCAGGGCAGGCACCAGGGTTTCCGGAACGAACCTTCCGCCAAACTCACCGCCAAACCGACCATACTCATCAGCGATATAGGACGGCTTAGACAATTGAACATCAAGCGTTGACATAAAATCCACCTGCTTCCTTATAGGGTATTTTTGCATTATGGACCGAGGAATGTCAATAAACGACGGGCATGGCGTGCGCGGTAGACGTCGAGGAGAAGCGGGACGCCCGGAATTAGGATATAGCTTCGGTACGTTAAACGGGGGCCGAGACTCGGTCTAGTTCTAGGACCTTCTGCAGGATTTCGCGGGCAGCGTAGGGCTTGCCGTTTGCGAGGGCGTTCATTCGAAGCTTTTCTAGGTGGTCGGTGTCGTCCAGCAAATGCTGAACGGTCGAACGAAGCGCTGACGGTGTCGCCGCGGAGAGACCTATTCCATGATCGACCAGGAAAGCTGCGTTCTTTTGTTCCTGCCCGGGAATGAGGAAGGGTTCGTAGATAACGAATGGGCAGCCAACTCCCATTGCTTCAGACATTGTCAGTCCGCCTGGTTTTGCAACCAGCATGGTGCATGTTCGGAGAAGATAAGCCATATCTTCCCGCTCGACCTGGCCGCGTATGTCGAATTCGTGTTTGCTGTCTCGCCGCAGCGATTTGGCAAGTTTACTTACTTTTCTAAAGATTGTTTGATTTCGTCCGCATACAACCACCAGTCTTACCTTGGTCTGCAGTTGAGCAAGAGACTTTACAACGTCGAGGTAGCGGCCGCCGCCGATCATTCCCGATGTAATGAGTATTGTCGGGGTGCTGACTACTGCACGAGCGGGCATCATCGGCTGCGGCTTGTTAAAGATTGAGCCAATCGGTATGCCGGAAACGATAATCCTTTCAGCTGAGATATTCGAACGCTGAAGAATATTTTCTTTCGACTCCTGGCAAGAGACGAAGATCCACTCGGCGCCTGCTAGAGCGCTTCCTTCAATCCAGAGAATATGAGGATGTACATCGGTCACTGTCACTGCTAGCTGAAAGTTATGGGGATATCTTCGAATTGTTGCGATCTTCGGCAGCGCGACATCGTGAGTGCAGATGACCCAATCGGGCTTGTATTCAATTATATCGTTTTCAAGCTGACCCAAGTTGCGCGTCGTAAAGCTGGTATGCATACCGAGGGCGAATGGATTGCGCTCCAGCAAATCGTAAAAAACTCCCCACATGCGCGGTGATAGTCGTACGAATGCTTCGTAGAGAGTTTGTGTGGAGAGACGGAAAAATTTCGATGCATTGAGTGCATCGATGATTTTGCACTCTGAACCTAAAGCGGAGGATTCTTCTTGCAGAGCTCGGGCGGCGCTTACATGGCCGCCTCCCGCCGAACCGGTAATAATTAATATCCGGGGGGCGCGTTTCAATGGTTTTTGATGCAACTTGTTATTATAATCCTGGAGAAATCAACTCTGATCGGATATAGCTGGTGTATTATATCGCATCTTTATCAGGCAATCGCTATTACTAATGGCAGAATGCCATAAATAATACCAGTATAACCGTCCGGAAGCTCGAACCGTAACGTCTTTATGGAAACTTTATTCCACGATGTTGTGCATGGCAAGGTAACATTCATAAATGCGCAAAGGCAGCATATACTTCATCTTCTTTACCGTTTTGATAGATGTTCTCGGTTTCGGTCTGATCATCCCCGTCCTTCCCACCTACATTGAATCGCTTTCTCACCAGGGTCCAAGCAGCGCAGCGCGTGACTTTGGCTGGCTGCTCGGCCTTTACGGATGCATGCAGTTCCTCTTTGCCCCGATGCTTGGAAACTTGAGCGACCGATTCGGGCGGAGGCCCGTACTGCTGTTCTCTTTGTTGTTCAGCGGGATCGATTATGTAATTATGGCCTGCGCCCCGTCGATATCGTGGCTGTACTTCGGACGGGTCCTGTCCGGCATCGCGGGATCGAGTTTTACCGCGGCCAACGGCTATATCGCCGATGTCAGCCCCCGTGAAGACCGCTCAGTCAAC
>PLAD01000354.1 GCA_003134215.1 Armatimonadota bacterium | reverse complement strand
GGCGGCGGCAAAGGACGAGCTGGCCGGCCTTGGTTACACGGTCGACGTGGCGACGGTGCGTGCGGCGGACGGTTCTCTGCCGGTCGCAATTTCGTCGGCATCCGCGTCCACCTTGACCGTCACGCTCAGCGTCTCCAAGGAGCCGATTATTGTCCTGGCGGCATCGAACAGGCCTGAGCTGGTTGCGGCGGCGCTGGAATTGGATAAGCTGTTGGATAAAAACCTGCAGCTTGGAGAGATAAAGTCGGTCGGCCCTGAGTTGATCGCGCGAGAGCACGTGCTGCTGACAGTGACTCCGGCGGATGCAGCGGCTCAAAATCCGCCTTCGACACCCCAGGATATGGCGGCAGCAGCAAGCACTAAACTTCGACAGGTACTCTGGTCGCAGGTTGTCACTGGTGTCGACCCCTGAGTAACGAAGGAGGTTCCGCCGACGGCAACGGTGAATCTGTTTCAATGGCACCGACGCATATTACAGCTCCGCGCATACTTTTCTATGCGATCAACGGACTTGGCCTCGGGCATGTCACTCGTCAATTAGCCATTGCAAACGCGGTGCGTTTGCAGCGTCCGCAAACTCAGTTTCTCTTCCTCACCACCAGCGAAGCCGACAATGTCATCTATAGTGAAGGCTTTGCGTCGGTTAAACTGCCTTCACGATCCGCAATAGCCCGCACCGGGCTTCGTCCGAAAGTTTATAATAAACTTGCCCAGTCGGTCGTGATGAACACCGTCGCAGCTTTTAATCCAGCGATCATTGTGGTTGATACCTTTCCGGCCGGTGCAAGCCAGGAGCTCCTGTCGACACTGAGCTGGGAGATGCGTCGCGCCTTCGTCTTTCGCGCCCAGCAGACCGAACGGATGCGCGACCCGTTCTTTCAGGCAGCGCTCTCCTCCTACGATCTGTGTATCGTCCCCCACGCACCAGGTTCGGAGGACCTTGTTATCCCCGACGGCCTTCGTCAGGCCTGGGCCGGCGATATTTTCATTCGCAGCCGTGAGCAGGCGCTCTCTCCGGTGGATGCAAGGGCGCAGCTCGGATTACCTCCGTCGGGTAAGACGCTCTATGTCTCGTTCGGCGGCGGCGGTACCGACGAAATTGCCCAAGCGCTGAAGGTAACCCTTGAAGCAGCGAGGGGGCTCGACTGGACAATAGCGGTCGCCGACGCACCGCTCCAGACTGTCCAGGCATTGTCGGCGGAACATTCGAACGTGATTAAAGTCCGCCACTACCCGATGGCCGAATGTTTCCCAGCCTTCGATGCCGCTGTTTCGGCCGGCGGCTATAACACGGTGAACGAACTGGTCCATTTCGGCATTCCCAGCATCGTTATTCCCTTCCGACGCGGCCTGGACGACCAATATGCAAGAGTGCAAAGGCTAACCTCGTTAGGCGTCATCCTCCCCGGCGAGCTAAACGTAGATCAACTTCGATCCCAACTAACCAAACTGGCGAACAAGGACACTGCCGCAGCATTAAGCGAGAGCGGTAAGAACCTGATCCGCCAAAGCGGAGCCTCCGCGGCGGCCGCCGCTATCTTAGACCTGCTGTAGCATTCTATGAGTTGTGGATTGATTTTGTTGGTTACTGTCAGATGCCCTCATCCGTCGCTTCGCGCCACCCGTTTGGAGGTCGCAGGGCGATCTTGCTGCAGTGTGAGAAACTTGAAGTTATAGGGAAACCTCAGGAGCTGGCAGGCGAGGTCGGAAGCCGGGTAATGTTCCTTAAAGAAAAATCATTCCGTATCGTGTACACAATGTATACATGAATGATCGTCTGCCGACTCGTCATCTGCAGCGTGGAACGGTGTTGCTCTATTGGGAGTTATTTATGGTATAGTGAGTGACCGCCTTTTCGTTGATGAGCGGTTGTGGTGCGGGTGGCTTGTTTAGGCTTGTCGCCAAATTAATCGCTGTTGGCAAAATCCAATGGCAGCAGAGAAGGAAAAATCATGAAGCCCGGAATACATCCGAATTACGTCGAAGCCACGGTCCAGTGTGCTTGCGGCCATAGTTTTCAGACACGCTCGACGCAGCCGAATATCAAAGTTGAAATCTGCTCAGAGTGCCATCCATTCTTCACCGGTAAACAGAAACTTCTGGACACCGAAGGTCGTGTTGAGAAGTTCATGCAGAAGTATGGAATGAACGCTAAGGGCGGCAAAAAGTAACTTTTCGCCTTGCCCCTTCTTCTGCTTACCAGAAGGAGGGGCAATTTTTTTGAGGAGGCTCGTTGATGAGCAGAAATCCTGCGGCGGATGATCGGACACAGTACGGCGGCCAGGCGGTAGTCGAAGGGGTAATGATGCGCTCACCGCGTTATTTCGCCATTGCCTGCCGTCGCCTTTCGAACAACGAAATCGTCATCAAGGTAGAAGATGTCGAAGCGAAGATGCGAAAGTTTCAGTGGCTGAATAAGCCGTTCTTGCGCGGTTCGCTGGCGCTTGTCGATGCCATGGCCATGGGTATTCGCGCTCTTACCTATGCGGCCAATATTCAGGCGGCCGATGAAAAACTAACCAGCTCGCGTTCTCGAACTGGCGAAGCGGCGGTTGAAGAAGCAGAGGCGCAGCCGATCAACAATATCGCGATCGGCGCCACAGTGGTCGTCGCGCTGCTCCTCGGATACGGACTTTTTTGGATCTTTCCGACTCTGATCACCCAGTCTGTCCAGTCGCTTCTGCATATCCAACACCTCACCTGGGCGCAGATCCTGCAGGTAAACCTTATCGAAGGGATGATCAGAATCGGCTTTTTCCTCGGATACGTTTTGTTTATTGCTCGCCTGCCGCATGTTCAGCGGGTCTTTCAGTATCACGGGGCCGAACATAAGGCAATTAACACATTGGAGCTGGGGCAGGAGCTGACTGTCGAGAATGCACGAGGCGCAAGCCGTATTCACCCGCGTTGCGGGACCAATTTCATCTTTATCGTGCTAATCGTAGCGATGCTGGTCTTCTCGCTCTTCGGTCGCCCTGCGCCTTATATTCGAATCCCGCTGCATCTGCTGCTGCTCCCGGTCGTTGCGGGCATCTCGTTTGAGATACTGAAATTTGCGGGTAAGCATCGCGACAAAAAATGGGCGCAGTGGATGATCGCTCCGGGCCTTGCGACACAGTACCTGACCACACGCGCACCCGACGACAGCCAGCTTGAAGTGGCCCTTGAATCGCTGAAAGCAGTCTGGAACAAAGAACACGCGGTCCCCGAACCAGTCGATGAAGGCATAGAACCCACTGCGACAGTTGCGTAATACGTAAGCCCTCACCCGCGACGTCAGCCGACGGAATCTCCGCTCAACCGCTTGACGCGATACCCGATGCACATGGTGCTCGGAACTCAAAATTTTGTTCCATCCAGCGTATTAAGGTACAATCTTCTTTGCTTTTGGAAGGAACATGATAGATCTACAATGACGTACTGTGTAGCCATTATGACCAGGGACGGTT
>PLAD01000047.1 GCA_003134215.1 Armatimonadota bacterium | reverse complement strand
GAAATCTCCATGGACGAGACCGACAGCCCGCAGACCCCGCCCGAATTGCTGATCATCCTCGCCGCCATCGCCGACGAACAAATTCCCATTCAAACCATCGCGCCCAAATTCACCGGCCGCTTCAACAAAGGAGTCGACTACGTCGGCAACGTCGAGAAATTCGCGCAGGAATTTGGGGATGATCTCGCCACCATCGCGTATGCAACAAAAACGTATCAGTTGCCCGCAAATCTGAAGCTCAGCGTCCATTCAGGCAGTGACAAATTCTCAATCTACAAACCCATTAACGAATCCCTGAAAAAATTTCACGCCGGTGTCCATGTCAAGACTGCTGGAACCAACTGGCTGGAAGAACTCATTGGCCTGGCCGAAGCAGGCGGCACCGGACTCGACGCCGCGAAGTACATCTACGCCCATGCCTACGAACAGAAGGAAGCCCTCTGCCAGCCCTATGCAAGCGTCATCGACATTCACGCCGACAAACTCCCCTCACCAGACGAAGTGAACCACTGGACTTCCGAACAATACGTCTCCGCTCTCCGACATAACCCAAGCAACCCCGAGTACAACAGCAACTTGCGTCAGTTACTCCACGTCGGTTTCAAAGTCGCAGCAAAAATGGGCCCGAAATATCTACACCTGCTCGAAGAATTCGAACCCAGCGTTTCGAAAAATGTAACCGCCAATCTTTTCGAACGCCACATCAAACCGCTCTTTCTCGCCTGACTATCGTCAAGCGCCAAGGGACTCCCGAACGGATTCTGACGAAGTCCGCCTAAAAGGTAGATCCCCAACGACTCGGTTTCTGAATCTCGACGCCTGGCAGCTTGGTGGTTCGCCGACTACCCACTCATGTGGACTCGCAGAACCGGACATTAGGGGTACGGACGCTGGCGCCATATTGTGTGCTACCCGGCAGAAAGTAACAATCCTTAGAATGCAGTCCTGGTTTGCTAGGATTTTGAAAGGATTCTTAGACTTCCACGAGCTTCGTCGTCCCTACGTGCTGCGGAGAGACGATTTCCCTTCCTCCTGACCTGAGGGCAGCAGATTGCCCGGGATGCGGGGAGCCCTTCTCTGAATCCGACATCGATGAACTGGCTTGTGCGCAGGCACCGATGATGCGTCCGCTGTTTGAAGAACCCACTGTCGAAATTGAGCGTGAAGACCCATGGGTCGGTCCAAAGGGGTTCATGCTAGGCGGTTGGTCGATACCGACGCGCAGCGAAATGGCAAAGCAGTATTTGGAAGCCGCCGACGCTCTCGTTGATGCGATAGAGGAAAACGAGACGGAGGATTATCGAATAGCGAATCCCGTGCTCTTTTTATATCGCCACGCCACGGAGATGACGCTGAAGGGCATCATGTATTCTGCGCCAAAGACCCACGATCTGAGCCGCTTGGCCGACGATTTCGACAGTTTCATCAAGGATAATGCGGCCAGTCTGTCCCACCGTGGATGACCACCCGGCTGAAAGAAATTGCCGGTATCGACCCTAACTCGACGGCGTTTAGGTATGGCGAGTATCAGTGCCAAGGCCCGAATCAATCGGCCATGGCTGGGGGTGAAATCTACATCGATCTGTTTCATCTACAACGATCAATGAACGCCCTAATTCAGTCACTAAACATGTTATGTTCGCAGGCGTCCCGGCATGCGATGAGACAACGCGCGCAAGTTGAGCTACAAAATAATTCCGCACGCGCTCCTTGCGAAATATAGAAGAATGACGTTTCAAGATTTGGCGCTTCGATGTCCTTCCGGTACCACGTTTGGTTTGGGTGCTTAAGGCATCCCACACTCACACACCATTTCCTCGCAAGCACGTTGTTGAAGTGGTTTGGTAGTTCCGGTTAGCGGACCGTCGATGGATCAATCTCACCATAGCCGACTTTACGGCCAAATGGAAACCGTATCCAACAACACGCCCCAAGTTTGGCTTCTTGCGAAAAGGCGACTAGTTAGCGCTATAGCATCCGTATCTGAACCGCCGTCTGCTGCTGAGCCGCAGCAGTGATCCATTCTTTTCCGAGTAGGTCCATGCGACCGGCCCCATGGACCGCTCTTGGCGTAAATTCAAAGGAAGGCACTGGAACGTTCTTATTAGAACGGGCTAAGAATATGAAGTACGGCGGCACATCCACCTCGTCGTTGTCGTCGAGGCGGAACGTTTGGTCATTCACCCGCGCGGTAACGTACTCACGATGCACGGAAATCTCCGCCGCAACTGAAAACTGGGGAAATTTGCTCTTTAATTGTTCGGCATTTGGATTGGGGTAACTGTCGTGCTCCTGCCATACGCCAAACGCCCCTTCTGTATCAGCCGCAGCGACGGAGCCGACACTTAAAATTGCTTCAGAGTCCCGCGCGACCGCATATCGGAAATCCCCGTTTGCATCACGCTCAATCCTCAATCTATCGCCAACTCGCAGCAGCTTGTCTAGTGCCTGGCCGACAAGTACGGAAAACGAGCTCAGATCCCGTTTCGTGCTTGAATAGTCGTTGGAGAACCGGGGCGCCGGTGCCGGAAAAGCGCGCTCGAATGCACGTGTGGGCATCAGCGTGAACCAAGCCCCGCTCAATCCTTCCGTAGAAACCGAGCTCAGATCCCGGTCGTTGCCTGAATAGTCCGGTTCGCAAACCTGATTGTCATTGTCGGAGAACCAACGCGCCGGAAAAGCGCGCTGTAATCCATTTGAGGGCATCAGCGTCAACCAACCTCCCGATAGCTTGAATGCTGGTTTCCGTCCGACCAGTCCTTCGCCTTTGCCAAAACTGGCTTGCCCCTCTCCGCTGCCCGACCAGCAGCGCTCTTGAGTTCCCTGCGCCAGAGCGTTAGCTGAGAAGTTCAATCCCTCCGTAGCTCCAAGCAGGAACTCCTCTACGGCGAATTCACATACAAAGGTCAGGTCCGGGGAAATGGCCATGTCACCATGCATCTTATCGCGCTGCGGCGCCTTCAGGCGGCATCACCTGGCCGTAAAACTCGCTAGTGGTGGATTAGCTTTGTCTAGCGCTTGGCTGAATTGTCAAATAAGCCGACTGCCGACAAATCGTCAAGAGGAATTCCAAACGTGAAGCTGTTTGTTAGGACTCGTCTCACCTGTTAACTTCTGCGCGCTTCCGGCCGGATTCAGCCTTTCTTACCGTGGTGCGCGGCTCCAGGGCTTTGCCCTCAGCTCGCTCAGCTTGCGCTGCGGCCAATCTTATCAGCTCCCTCACCTCGGGCGCGTCAAGGTCCGCAGACTGCGCAATCCGTACATGGCGAATTCGTTTGCCCTCGCCGCGCAGCAGGCCGCCC
>PLAD01000320.1 GCA_003134215.1 Armatimonadota bacterium | reverse complement strand
CTTCGACTTCCTTACACGGGAAGCGGGGTACTGGCAAGTGCTCTCGCAATGGACAAGGCAATGACCAAGCATGTTCTTCGTTCCGGCGGAGTGAGAATGCCTGCTGATGTAACTCTGAGTGAAGCCGAATGGACTCTTCGGGGTGCCGAGTTCACTTGCCGTATCGAGCAGATGGGCTTGCCGGTGGTAGTAAAACCAAACACGCAAGGGTCGACGATAGGTATGACCATTGTCAGGAAGATCTCCGAATTTAGAGCCGCAGTTGATAAGGCTTTCAAACTTGACCAGGTCGTTATCGTAGAACAATTCGTCGAAGGAGTAGAGATTACCGTTCCAATTCTCGGCAATGCGGAACTCGAAATTCTTCCTATTGTAGAAATTGTTCCGAAGAGCGGATTTTACGACTACGAGGCGAAGTATACTGTTGGTGCGACGGAAGAGATTTGTCCGGCCCGAATTGCTCCCGAGTCGACGGTCGAGGCTCAAAGATTATCCGAGCTCAGCCACAAACTTCTCAGGTGCCGCGGAATGTCTCGAACCGATATGATTGTCGACAAGGAAGGCAGGCCCTGGGTGCTCGAAGTCAATACTATTCCTGGGATGACGCCGCTTAGTCTTTTGCCATTTTCGGCGAAAACTGCGGGATATACTTTTTCAGCACTGTTGGACCGGTTAATTGATCTAGCGCTCGAAAGATAACCTGTGAGACAACCGACAAAGGGACGAACGACAAAAGCCAAAAACCTGACTTCGAAAACGCGGCGGGCATCTCCTGAGGGTTCCGGTTGGACGGTCTCGCAAATCACCAACGCACCGGCATCCGCCCGACGAAGCTTCTCCAGGCCAAGATCTGCGAAGGGGCTCGCACGGCGAATACGGCGACGACCGCCAAATTGGGCCTTAATCTTTAAGTCGATCTTGCTTGTCGCTGTCCTGATAGTCGGTGGAAAATTCCTGCTGACAAGCCCGAAATTGGCCATCCGGCAGGTGGTCGTTGATGGCGTGCAGACGATCAACCAACAGGACCTTGCTTCAACGGCGGCGGTTCCTCCCCGCTCGAATATCTTCTTATTTGTTCTGCGTCATCGAAAAGAGTATTGTCGCAAGGTTGCGGCAAGCAGTCCCGTAATTCAGAGTGCATCTATCGGGGTCGACTTTCCGAATACCCTTCGTCTGCACATCGTCGAAAGACAGCCGTTCACGGTCTTGCACCTGCAAAACGGCCCGTCTTACTTAATGGACATACATCGTGTTGCGTTCCGTATTATCGCGCCCAATGAGTCGGACTTACCGGTCGTTACCGTACCTGCGTCGACGAACGCAATTGTCTTGGGGCAGTCGCTTCCGGAAGACACGGATGCACGAGTAATAGCAGGCTACAACTTGATTGGATTGGTAACCAGCAGGCAAATTGGTCAGCTGTCCGAATATCGTGAAGTGATCGTCGATCCCTACTCTAACGTCAGCCTGGTTCTTCACAATGACCTGGTAATCAAGCTCGGACAACCGGACGGTCTTGCAGACCGCCTTGCGTTGACCGAAACTTATCTTGCCGCCGATCCGGGCCTGCCGGCTAAAGCGCAGTATCTAGACTTTACAAGCACCAGTCCAGCCATAATGCCCAAGCAGGCGCCATTAACAGCACTGTCCGGCACAGCGATCCCGCCGCAGAATTTTGAACCGCTAAAGCCCGAATCCACGCAATAGTCATCTTCGTTTGCATAGGCGCCGCTGCCGATACCACGTCCGTCTAAACATCGACCTCTATCATCGAGGTTTGAGGGTCTCTTATCGAGTACAATACTGTGGAAAGTCTTCAGCAGATTATTGACGATGGATAACCCATTTTACGCTACATCGGTATCGGACGTTAAGGAAGCTCAGCCAGTTAGCAGCCTGGCTCCGCGTTGGTTTTGGCCGCTTACGATAATGACGTTTATACTCGGGACGTTCATTGCTGCTGCGCTCAAAACACAAAACATTGTCCGCCGCGAAATGCTTCCGTCGTCCAGCTACTCTGGTCTCGCGGAAGCCTATGTCAACTATCGCAATACTATGGAACTGCAGCAGAAAACGATCGGTTCGCTGCAAAAGCAAAATGAAGTGCTGGTAAATCATGTTGGCAGGCGCTCGCCTGAAATGAAGGAGCTGACTAAGCAGCTCGATGAGTATCGGTTTTTAGCAGGAATCACGCCAGTTCAGGGCCCAGGTATTGTTGTTACGCTTAAGGATAGCGTCAAGCGACCTCCCGCCGATTTGCCTTCTCAGGTTTCGGCGGATCTTACCGCAACCTTCATCATTCATGATCTCGACTTGCAGCGCGTGGTAAACGAACTGCGTGCTGCGGGCGCAGAGGCATTTGCAGTCAACGACCAACGTGTGGTGACGACTACTGCCATAAGGTGTGTTGGTCCCGCGATCCAGGTGAACGGAGTTCCTCTGACGCCGCCGTATGTGATACGCGCGATAGGTGATCCCGGAACATTGAGCGAATCGCTCGCATTGCCTGGTGGAATTGCCGAACAACTCAGGCAGACCGATCCCAGCATGATTCAAATCGAAAGGTCGACCGCTCTCGTACTTCCAAGCTACGAGGGTTCGCTGATGTTTAGGTATTCGCACCCGGTGAAAGATGTCAGCGACACAGATAATTCCGATAGTGGCGACAGTGGATCATACGACTCGGCTGCTGGAGACGGAACTCAATGATGGGCTGGATTTCATTAATGGCGGGGGTCGTCGGCTTCCTTTTAGTATATTACTCGAAAATAATCGTACCTCCCGACTACGGCGCGTATCTCTCGATTGCGGCCCTCGCCGGTCTTGATTCGGTAATCGGCGGAGCGAGAGCCGCGCAAACTGGAAAGTTTAAACGACGAATTTTCATCTCAGGATTTTTGACAGCGGTGATTGTTGCCGTCGTTTTGACGTGGTTTGGAGAAAGATTAGGCGTCCAAATCTTCCTTGCAGTTGGTTTCGTTTTTGTCTACAGGATAATGCAGAATCTGTCAATCATCCGGTGGTATCTCCTTGACGATGAAAATCCATCCTTGCGGTGGCTTCCCGTGGGCAGGTCTTCCAGTATGGTCGAAGTGTCAAAAGTACAGGTTGGTGTCGAATCGGAACCATCCAAAACCTGAATCGCCGAACTCACCCGTTTAAAGGGCTGCTTGCATTTATTCCGATGCCGGCCGAAACAGCCTGCTGTAATTAATCACGAGAAATAGATGGCGAGGAGCGGCGCACTGTTGCCCAGGGAGCGTATTGTCGGGCTCGATATCGGAACCTCGAAAGTCCGGCTTATTGCAGCAGATTTTGAGCATGGACGCCTCACCGAAATCGTCGGAGTCGGGGAAGCTGTTTCTGAAGGCGTTCGTGACGGCGCCATCGTCGACCTGGCTTCTGCGTCTGAATCAATTTCCTCCGCAGTCGCCGGATTACAATGTGAAGCGCCTGGCGATTTGGCGCACGTTGTGGTAAGCACCTCGGGAAAGCACATCGCTTCGTTAAACTCCCGCGCAGTCACTGCGATCACTCGCTCAAGCCGGCGCATTACTCAGGACGATGTCTCGCGGGCTAACGAGCAGACCAAGGTCATCGTCCTTCCTCCCGATCGGGAGATTATTCACTGCATCCCCCGGTGGTACCGCGTCGACGGTCAGGACGGTGTACTCAATCCAGTTGGTATGTATGGTTCGCGACTGGAAGTCGAAGCGCATATTGTAACTGGAAACTATTCCCACACTCAAAATCTCAACATGGTTGTAAAATCCGCCGGCCTTATACCTGGAGGTGCGGTGCTCAGTTCTCTTGCGTCGGCTGAGTGCATTTTATACAAAGAAGAGAGGCGAATGGGCGTTATGCTCGTCGATATCGGCGACGGGATTTGCGATATAGCGATCTACATGGATGGAACTATTGCTTACACCGCAGCAATTCCAGCAGGAGGGGGCGATATTAGCCGAGAGCTGAGCGCATCCCTTCGAATTTCGGAGACGGATGCCGAATTGGTGAAAATCGAACTGCAAACCTCAGTCGGCACTCACGAATCAGTAGAAGCGATAATAGGTAAGACGATCGACTACATTTTTAGTCTAATTCGCCAGGAACTGGTCAAATCAGGCTACTACAATATTTTGCCGGGGGGTGTCGTTATTACTGGAGGCTCAGCCGGATTGAAAATGATTGCAGAACTCGCTTCACGCGCATTGGCCATGCCGGTGCGCATTGGTTTACCGCAGATCGACAATCAGATCTCAGGCCTCTACAATCGACCTGAATACGCAACTGCTCTGGGATTGCTTTTACGAACCTCGCGCAATAGTACTCCGTCAGTCCCCAGCCGGACAGCCGGCCTCAAAGGTGGAATAGACCAAATCCGTTCAATTTTAAGTCGCCTTGGGTCAAATTACGGTTAGTGACGACGTTATTGTCCCTTGCTCGTTCGGCAATAAATTTCAACATCTCATCTAAAGTCACTGGACGATTGGTGGAAAAGCGAGTACAATAGTTTGAAGTTTTATTGGTAGGTTTACGCACTGGCGAAGGTAGTTAGATTACCGCCGTTGCATTACGCGGATCGACCGAGGCTGAGATTATTCCTGCCGTTGAACGACAGGCGAGCTTAAGGAGAGAAGAGACACTATGCCACCCGGATTGCGCGATGAAACACCGTTTGCGAGAATAAAAGTAGTTGGCGTCGGCGGCGGAGGCACGAATGCTGTCAACCGAATGATCGAAGCTGGGCTGACTGGCGTCGAGTTCATCGCGATGAACACGGACATCCAGGTCCTTGATATCTCTGCTGCAGACTATAAAATGCAGCTTGGCGAAAACCTGACAAGAGGGCTAGGCGCGGGTGGAAACCCTGACGTTGGCCGGTCTGCGGCGGAAGAGTCGAAATCTGATATCAAGAAGTCGATTGAAGGCGCTGACATGGTCTTCATCACCGCGGGCATGGGCGGAGGCACTGGTACCGGTGCAGCTCCCGTGATCGCTGAGATAGCCAAAGAGATTGGTGCGCTGACAGTCGCGGTAGTTACAAAACCGTTCAAATTTGAAGGGCCGCGTCGATCACGAATCGCTGAAGAAGGCGTAGATGCTCTTCGTGACAAAGTTGATACTGTCATCGTTATTCCTAATGACCGGTTGCTGGGTGTCGTCGAGAAGCGGGCAACGCTTGTTGAAGCATTCAAGGAAGCAGACGATGTACTGCGGCAGGGCGTTCAAGGCATTTCCGACATCATCACCATACCGGGAATTATAAATGTCGATTTTGCAGACGTAAAATCTATCATGACGAATGCCGGCAGCGCTTTGATGGGAATCGGCGTCGCAACCGGAGAGAACCGCGCGACGGACGCTGCTATGGCTGCAATTGCATCGCCATTGCTAGAAACCAGCATCGAAGGAGCGCGTGCATCACTGATCAATATCACCGGCGGTACGGATCTCACACTTTCCGAAGTACATGAAGCCACGGAGTTGATCTCCCAGGCGACTGACGCTGACGATGCTAACATCATTTTCGGAATTGTTCAGGATCCCACCATGACCGGAGAGGTTCGAATTACGGTTCTTGCGACCGGGTTCGATCAGCGATATCTTTCCCCGAACCGCATGGTTGCTGCAGCCGTGCAGCCGCGTCAGGTTGCAGTTGCCGCTCAGCAGTCGGTTCCAAAACCGGCTGAGCAGTTGGTCAGCGTACCCGCGGTGAAACAAGACAGCTCGCCTCAGTTGAAATCGAGCGAAGCGGAAGATATCCCTGCATTCCTCCGTAGACGATAGTTAGCAAAGATTTGCCTCCTTACTCAGTAAGGAGGTCTTTTATTGCGTAAGGCGTCACTCGAGTTTTACAGCGAATATAGACGTGAATCGTCTACTTTTCTTAGGCGATCCTGTTCGGCTAGACGGCGAAGTGTTTTACGGACACGAAATAATCGAAGGCTTCGCTGCAGTCTTGTCCAACTGTCGCGATGACTTTGTCTATTTCTTCGTACACCCGATTGATCGACTCGCTGCTTCGCTTCTCTAATTCGATGTAACGCTGATGCGGCACCATTCCTTTGGCATGCATGTCTTTATCGAATTTTTCCATTTTCGAATTGAAATCATTCTTCCAACGCTGACCGAATTTGATGCCTTTTGCCCGCCGCCGAGCCGCTGTCCTGGGAGTGAGCGCCTCCAGAAGACTGTCGAATGCGGCCGAAGGAGTCGCGATGAACAAGCGAACGATCGCTGTAAACGGGCTTCTAGTCCTTCGAGAGCGATTCAGCGAGCTGAACTGTTTGACACGGCGTTCGGCTTGATCAAGCTCGTCTGCCAGTCGCCTGAGTTCGTTCCTGTAATCAATACGGAAAAGTTCCGGAGGAAACACCAATACCGCCGCCAGCGGCTGAAGTTTGCCGAACTTAAACGCTCGCGCGGCAGCTTTGAGTGAAGCATGTGAGAGATTGTCTCTGTGAAATCGTATCCATTCAATTAAAGCGAGGTCGCCAATAGATGGTGCGATCGTGGCCTGTGCCTTGTCGTTTGCTTCTATAGAACCGAATTGATCATTTGTAA
>PLAD01000295.1 GCA_003134215.1 Armatimonadota bacterium | reverse complement strand
GCTTCCACCCATCGTCGCCGTCTGGCAGTTGCTGCCATTCACGGCGTTGTCCAGGTCGTCGCCGGAGACGAAGACGATCACGGGGACGTCGAGGTTGTCGATGACGCCGTCGCAGTTGGTGTCGTACGCGCGTCCCACGACCGGCGTCGCCCAGATGTCGGTGTACTGAGGAGCGTCCTTCGCGACGGGCCCCCAGGTCCAGTCGGTGACAGCGTCGAGCGTCGTGGTCAGCGGCGGATGGTACTCGCAGTCGGCGACGCAGCCGGCGTCGGGCCCCGGCGCGCCCGCGTCGGCCGGGCAGATGGTCGGAAGGGCCACGCACTTGCCGGCGAGCGGCAGTGGCTGCGTGCAGCCTCCACCGTCGCCTCCACCACCTCCACCTCCGCCCCCGGCGCCGGCATCGCCTCCTCCTCCTCCGCCCGTTGTTGTTCCGCCTCCACCTCCGGCGCCGACTCCGCCTCCAGCGCCCGTGGTCGTTCCGTCGCCTGCTCCAGCGCCGGTGGTGATACCAGAAGCCAGATACTGGCCGTGGTCGATTGGCGGCGAAGTGCTTGAAACGTCGAATGCCGTTGCTCGACATGACTCGCACCAGTTCCAGTACGGCGTCGGCGCAGATTACGCGTTCCTCGAGCCTGGAAAGTTTCTCGGGTTGACACCTTCAATCTATGGCGACTTCCACGGAGTTGCTCGTGACGGCGGACATGTCGACACCTATGCGGGCGGCCTGGCATTACGCACAGTGACTAAGGACGGTTCGTGGTCACCGTATGTCGGAGCCGGCGTCGGTATTTACGGTGGATCTGTCAGAGACAACTTCGGTGGACGGTATGTCAACCGTATCGGAGGTAAAGTCTTCGCCGGTATCGATGCACCGTGCGGTCTGTTCCTGCAGTTCTTCTATGACGGTGCAGGGGATATCCGCAAGGCTCATACCGGTGGTCCGGGCCTTGAGCTGGGAATCCGGTTCTAGAACAAAACTCCGCCGCTCGTCCGTAAACTAGGACGAGCGGCGGAGTTTAAACTTCAGCCAGAAAACCTGCTATATAGGCAGCCTGCGCTTCTCGAACATGTTCATTGAAGTGGACGTAATCACAATAGATGTCTTTGCCGAGATTCAGGGTGAAGGTATACAGATCGATGATCGGGATGGATGAGCGCCACATAATCTCTTCGGCAGCCAAATTATAGGATTCGACGTCGGCGTTATAACGGTGAAAGTCAAGAAACCGATTGTGTCGCAGATCGTCTACCGGGGTTGTGTTGACCCAAACCACTTTTTCGGCAAGCTCCTTGCCGGAGTGAACAATCTTCTGCAGGTTTTCGCGATAATACTTGATCGGTACCTGCCGATCCTTTACCGCTGGATAGACCTTGATATCGTGGAGTCCGCAGTTAAGCATCAAGACACTCGGCCTCACCGTGCTGCGCAGCAGCATGCTCGCCAGGTAATTTGCAACATTTCGCGAATCGCCTCCATTCGCCCCGTTGCAGTCATCATGGCTGATCCAATGCTCGTCGCCTTTTTTACGAGAGTAATCCATCACTCCGGCGACCATTTGCTGCAGGAAAGGACCGTAGTGTACGGAAATGCTGTCCCCCACTATATAAAGTAGAGGCAATTTGGAATTTTGATTTTCCGTAGACGGGCGCTTGTCTAGAGTACCAACCTGCCCATTTCGTGCACCGACGATCATAGCTTTTCATCCCTTACGGCTGGGTGAACTATAATGTCCAATTTTATGTAATACCCAATTTCGAGCATAGATGACAACTAGCTTCATCTTACAGGTGAAGGATTTCGTTCAAACCCACTTTGATGCCAATATGGGTAGACCGGCGTTTGTTTAGAGACGTCGGAAAGCCGCTGAATTTGTTCGTCTGATAGCTTCCAGTCGACTGCTCCGAGGTTCTGGCGCAGCTGTTCTTCATTGCGAGCTCCGATGATTACCGACGACACGGTTGGCCGACGTAGCAGCCAGTTGATTGCCACTTGCGGGATCGTCTTATCAATTTCTTGCGCTATCTGATCAAGCATATCGACCACCTTGTACACCGACTCGTCTTCGACCGGAGGCCCCCATGCAGCAGTCTTGTGAAGCCGACTGGTTTCAGGAAGCGGCTGGCCGCGCCGAATCTTTCCAGTAAGGCGGCCCCAACCGAGGGGACTCCATACGAGCGCGCCGACCTTCTGATCTAATCCAAGCGGCATCAGCTCCCACTCGTACTCACGTCCGATTAGCGAGTAGTAGGCCTGGTGTGCGACGTACCGCGAAAGGCCGTATTTCTCCGAAGTAGCCAGGGATTTCATAAGATGCCAGCCGGAAAAATTCGAACAGCCTATATATCGGATTTTGCCCGAGCGGATGAGATCATCTAATGCGTGCAGTGTCTCCTCAATCGGGGTGAGTGCATCGAAACCGTGGAGTTGGAATATGTCGATATAGTCGGTCCCAAGCCGCGTAAGAGACTGTTCGACCGCCTTAATCAAGTGAAACCGCGACGAGCCCACCTCATTCGGGCCGTCGCCGGAGCGAAAAGTCGCCTTGGTCGATACTATCACCGAGTCGCGTCTTCCGGCGATCGCTTTGCCGAGAATTTCCTCGGCCTGCCCGTTGGAATAGACATCGGCGCTGTCAAAAAGGTTAAGACCCGCCTCCAGGCAGATATCCACCAAACGGCTCGCCTCGTCGACTCCAGTCGAACCCCACGGAGAGAGCATTCCGGAGCCGTAGTTAAATGTCCCGGTACCCAAACTGAGGACCGGCACCATAAACCCCGAGCCGCCAAGCAGTCTTTGTTCCATTTTACGTATTACCTCGCGCAGACGGTCTGAAAACAAGTCCGCAGTTTAAGTCTGATTTCTTTTGTATTGAACACTCGGGCCGGTCGGCTGGTTTCCGATGGTCAGCACGCAATCGCGTATAATAGCTTTGTGAAGTTCCTCCCCGCGCTGATTCTCATTTGCATTTTTGTGCTGCCGCTGCGTGCCGAGTGTCAAAATATCGTCCTGCATGTTGGCGGTTCGCTTGATTGGAAAATTCCAGATAAAAACGCGGTCGACCCTCGCGGCCGTGCAGACCGCGCAATTGTCGATGCCTTCGAACGTCAATATCCGAACATCCAACTGCAAAATTCAGACGGCTTACAAATCGGCGGTCCTGCTGCTGAGAGTAATCTTTTGATGGCTTTCGCAGGAGGTACAGCGCCGGATGTCGTCTATGTCAACTTTCGGTCGATGGACAATTACATCGAACAGGGTTTTTTGCTGCCGATGAATAGTTACATTGCGCAGGATCCGGAGCTGATGCAGCGTATTAATCCGGTGATCCGCGATGTTATCACTGTCAATGGGTCAGTCTACGCAATGCCGTATGGTCAGGTTGTTCAGGCGCTGTACTATCGTAAGGATATGTTTCAGGCAGCCGGACTCGATCCGAACAAGCCGCCGACGACATGGACGCAGTTTTATGACGATTGCGCGAAGATCACCGACCACAAGAAGGGTATTTGGGGCTTTGAATGGCCGAATACGGCGGACGGTGATGCGTATTGGTGGTGCAATCTGCTATGGCAGGCCGGCGGCGATGTGGTTAAGAAAACCAAATCGGGTCAGTATGTGGCCGCTTTTGACTCACCGCAGGGTGTCGAGGCACTGAAATTTTACTCGAAGTTGATCAGCGCACCGTATATCAGCCCAATTGACGGGAAGCATTACCTTGGTGTGGCGAATAACGACTCGTCCAGCTATGGGTCGACCGATCGGACCCGCGGCAAGGTCGCAATGTGGTTTTCTTACCAGAGTAATGTGGTTGCAAATACCGCCGACACGAGTATTAACCCGAGCCTGATTGGAATCGCTCCGATGCCTGCCGGACCGGCTGGGACGGCGAACGAGATAAACGCCTCGATGTGGGGGATCTCCTCTCAGATCAAAGATCCGAGAGTCCGCCTGGCCGCCTGGCAGTTTATCAAGTTCATGGCCAGCGAGCAGGCGGACAAAATACGGACACAGGCTCTCGTTGAGGCCGGACTCGGAAATCTGGTCAACCCGGTTTCGCTCGAAAAGTACGGCTATGCCGACGAAGTCACCGGAATTTCCAAGAGCTGGCTTGCGACCAACAAGACACTCTTCGCACATGGCCATCCCGAGCCGCACAACGCCAACATGCAGCTGATTTACGATATCATTGGCCAGCCGCTGCAGGCGATCAGCTTAAATCCACACGCCGACCCTGCGGCGCTCCTTCGCGATGCTGCCGATAAGGCGAACGACAAGCTGATCGACTTTACTCCGCCGAAAGTTCTGGCCCGTCGCCGCGCGATCGCATGGAGCATACTTGCCTTGATAATCATCGCCGGCGCTGTCTATCTTTCCTGGCTTTTGCCGAGACTCGCGTCAGAGCGAAAAGCTGCTGCCGAAGCTCGTCTCAACGCCGGGCTCGATGAGCGCAATCAGCATGAAAGGCAGTCCGCCAAGATGGCCATTCTCTTTATGGCGCCTGCGGTTTTACTTGTTGCGATTTGGTCTTACTATCCGCTAGCGAAGGGCCTGGTAATGGCGTTCCAGGACTATAAGATTATCCTTGGCGCTCACTTTATCGGCCTGGACAACTTTATCGATGTTTTCACTTCAGACACCTTCTGGATTGGTCTTTGGAACGCACTGCTATATACCGTGATTTCGCTCGGGCTTGGCTTCTGTCTGCCGATTATCCTGGCGCTGATGCTCAATGAAATTCCGGTAGGAACCGTCTTCTTCCGAACTATCTACTATCTTCCGGCGGTGACTTCGGGGCTGGTTATTACATTTTTGTGGAAGCTCTTCGAAGATTCATCGCCCAAGGGACTGCTCAATACGTTGATCGGAGCCGCGCATCTTCCTCCGCAGTCCTGGCTCGGCGACCCTAAATGGGCGATGATCGCCATCATCGTCCCGGGTATCTGGGCGGCCGCCGGACCCGGCTGCATCATCTATCTTGCCGCGCTAAAAGGCATTCCAGGGGAAATGTACGAAGCCGCTGAGATTGACGGCGCCGGGGTAATTAATAAGGTCCTGCGCATCACTGTCCCGACTTTGAAGCCGCTGATCATTATCAATCTGGTCGGGGCGACGATCGGAGCATTTCAAGCAAGCTCAAATATCCTGGTCATGACCGGGGGGGGGCCGCTGTACGCGACGCATACGATTGGGCTGGAGATCTTTTATAACGCCTTCCTTTATTTGAAGTTCGGCTACGCAACTGCCGCCGCCTGGGTGATGGGCGCTCTGCTGGTCGGTTTTACGATCTATCAACTGAAGATTGTTAAGAACCTGCGTTTTTCTGCAGCAAGGGCGTGATCGTCTTACAACGCTGCAAGCAGAACTTTCGCTGCTTTGACATCGTCGGGTTTATCCACATCCGTGCCAAGTGATGCGTGCTCGGTCACAATCGCCCGAGCGGTGGCTCCATGTCCCAGTAGGTGAGAGACGCCGGCTTCCAACGCGGCCACTGAGAGTATCTTCGGGACGATGAGCTGTGACAGAACAACTTTAAGGAGCAGGCCCCAGCCGAGCATTCCGCCGAGCTTTAAGATATCCTTGCGCGCAGCGTAGGCATCGTCGATTGTTTTTGAATGGTCGGTCACGTAGCTGCGGCTCAGAAGCATGATATTCCCGCCGGTGAACTCGCCCTTCGCCGTCTTTAAAGTGGTCCGCTTCATCGATCCGAACGTTTTCCTATAGGTCTCCATTGGAATAATTGGGTAACAAAAATCAGCGCCCGAATCCAGCGCCTGTTTTAGAAAATCGTCCACCGCCACAGAAGTAATGAACGGGATATCGCTGGTGACAATCAGCACTTTGTTCGCGCTTTCGGGCGCGGCTTTAGTACCAGAAATCAAATTTCCCAAAAACGATGTTGTAGTAGCGATTGAAGTATAGTCCGGGGACGACGGAACGTCGCCAACCACCAGGAGGTCGGAGACGAGTTGCGCACCTTTGACAGCGTCGATGACGAAGCTCAGCATTGTTTTGCCTGGTGCAAGTTCAACCAGAGCCCGGTTTTTCACGCCGGTTGCGGCTTCCATTTCGGCGCTGTTTGTTCCTCCTGCGAGAATTACTGCGGGGATGACTGCACCTACAACGTCCTTGTCAACCATATTTTTCGATTTCCCGCCTTGAAAAGGTTGTTATAGATTTTTATGCAACCGGCGCCCCAGGTCATGACTGCAGCGCCGCTGCCGCACAGCAGCGTTGTCGAAGCTCCCGCTTCGATCAAGGCGTCTCTCGCAACTGCTACGCCCGGATACAGTGTATAGATCACTTCCTCGAAATCGTTGGACGGCGAAGCATTTGGCCAGAGCGCGGCCGACTTCTTTGAGACGCGTCCTGGGAGGTTGTCCAGAGCGCGATATGCGTCGGCGGTAGAGACTCCGACATCCGGCTTGATCAATACCACATCTACAGGTTCGGGCGAAGGAACTACGGTGACTGCTTCACCAAATCCAGAAACTTTGGCCGTGGATTGCGCCAGAAAGAACGGTACATCCGCTCCGAGTTTGCTCCCGATATGAATCAGCTCGGATAAATTGAGCCCTCGGCCCAGCATTTTGTTCAATGCGACCAGAGCCGTCGCCGCATCGCTGCTGCCTCCGCCAAGCCCGGCCTGATTTGGTATTCGCTTATCGACAGTAATATCGACATGGGCGGCGTGCAGCAATTGCGCTGCACGCCACACGATATTTCGACTGTCGGACGGGACACCTTCGGATTCGGGACCGGTAACGGTCAACCTGATTCCTTGCCCGCCGGGGGAGAATGTGAGGTTGTCGGCCAGTTCGAGCCTCTGCATGACCGATGCGATCTCATGGTAGCCGTCGGGGCGCCGGTGCAGAACATCCAGCGCCCAATTGATTTTAGCGTAGGCGGTCGCTTCGACAACCTCGTCGGAATTTGCCATTTCTATTTGGACTTGCCGGCCGAATCGAGTGCCGCCTTTACAGAATCGTAGAGGTCGTTCGGATCGGTCGAGTGCTTGTCAGCGAGCCCTTGCAGAATTGCGCCTACTTCGGCGCTTCCGCAGACATCGTCGACTCGCAGCATCATACCGATCAGGTAACGCATGCCTTCTGCATCCAGCTGTGACAGGCTGTCCTTATTCAAGGCATGCTTTTTGAACTCGGCAAGCGACGGAGCGATCAAAAGCCGGTCGAAGTTGGGGTAGCCGGCGAATGTACCTTTCCAAGTCGCTTCAACCGACGGCGCCCCACCAGCCGCTCCTTCGTCGAGCCAGCGAACCAGAAGTCGCTCGCCGAGGTAGCCGTTGGCGAACGCCTCAGGTTCGGTATAACTTCCGCCGACCGCGGGAAACGCCAGATGGCTGAACTCATGCGCAATTTCTCTGATCCATTCGATGGAACTGCGTTCATCACCAACATCGTAAAAGTAAATGTTGTTACGCCACTGTTCACCGCCGCTGGAGACGGGAGCGGTGCTGCAGAGCCACACATGAAACGGAAGGCTGTCGTCGGCGCGGGAAATATCCATTTTTTGGGCATAAACAACATCGAGCAGCGCCAGTAGCGATCCTATTCGCGCACCGAGAGTGGAGTAGTCCGGCGACTGGTAGTGCATGGTGCACAGCAGCAGAGCGTTCGACTCGCCGCGTGTGCTGTAGACATAGGCCGATCTTCCGAACGGCCAGTTTTCAACCGGATCGTCTAATTCCGGTGTCAACGGACCGTGCGGAACAATGATGACTGTCTTATAGTCGGTATTGACTGCGCCGGCTTCCGTGTTTTCAATCGCAACATCGAACGGCAAGCCGGATGTCGGTAGATTTTGAATCGAGGTCAGGTTAATCGAATGCGGAGTATTTTGCTCCAAAATATTCAGCGCTGCAGTTTGAGCGCTGGGCTGTGTTGGATCTGCGGCGATGGCAAGTGCGTAGTCGTTGAACGACGTTTCATAGTCTCCATTCGCTGAAGCGTTCTCGGCGTGCTGTACGTCGGTTGTGTAGATCAGATTGGGAGTTGTTGGATCGGCGGATGCTGACCTGACTGAGTGGAAAAACAATGCGACAAATACTATCGCGGAAAGTCTAACAAAGGACGTGGTGTTAAAACGCAACTCGATATACTTCCAGTTGACTTTAGTAGTGCGGGTGGTAAACGGCTTCGAGCCGCTCGTGATCCCTATTATACACGTTTGATAGGACGGCGGCCAGGCTAAGAATAAAGAATATGATTAGTTCCAAACTCGTCGTCTCCGCTCTCGTTTTCATGTCTCTTATCGCCGGAGTCTCTACGCCTTCTGCTATTGCATCCGTAGCGCTTTACGACGGCGGCGCGAGCAATGGCGAACCGGGCGGCGAGCCTGCAGTCCCAGCGGTCAATCCTCAGCCTGATCTGACGCCTCCCGGCTATGTGAAGGGCGATCTGCTCTATAACGACCCCGAAGTGAAGCTGGGAAGAGCGGCGGCGGACGACCTTTCGAAACAGGCCAAGTTCTGCCAGGATAAAGCTATCGTCGCAAGAGTCCAGGCAATCGGCGCAAAGATCGCGGCCGTTGCCGACACGGTGCAGGTGCAAGCCGGCTTCGGCAACGACAAAGTGATGCCGTACCACTACACATACCATGTCATCGACAGTAAAGAAGTCAACGCATTCAGCCTTCCCGGCGGCTCAATATATATTTACAAGGGCATGCTCGACCTGATCACCAGTGACGATGAGCTAGCGGGGGTGTTAGGACACGAGACGGCGCACGCTGCGCACCACCACGTTTCTACGCTCGATAAAGAGGCCAATAAGATGTCGAACTCCATGCTCCTGGCTGTCCTCGGCGCCATCATTGGACGTGTTCCGCCGGAAGATATCGTCAATCTCTATTCAGGCGCTAGCTATGGTGAACAAGGTGTCTTGAATAACAAATTCAGTGAGCATGCGGAGGAGGATGCCGACCATACCGGGATGATCTTCATGTTGAAGGCCGGCTATAATCCGGTCGGTATGCTGACAATGCTGGAGCGTCTGGAGCAACAGGATATGGTCAGCCCCGATATCGATATGGGCTTCCTTCAAGACCACCCGTTAACACCTGACAGAGTGGCGGCGGCAAAGGACGAGCTGGCCGGCCTTGGTTACACGGTCGACGTGGCGACGGTGCGTGCGGCGGACGGTTCTCTGCCGGTCGCAATTTCGTCGGCATCCGCGTCCACCTTGACCGTCACGCTCAGCGTCTCCAAGGAGCCGATTAT
>PLAD01000274.1 GCA_003134215.1 Armatimonadota bacterium | reverse complement strand
GACGCTGGGCGCGATCGAGGAATGGTTTTTCAAGCTTACACCCTGTTTCCCTGGCTTACCGTTCGTCAAAACGTTCAGTTCGGCCCCAAGCAGCGGGGAGTCAAGAAGCAAGAGCGTGAGGCGCTTGCGGATCGATTTTTGGATGCAGTCGGACTGCACGGGTTCAGGGACCACTATCCGAAACAGCTTTCCGGGGGTATGCGGCAACGTGTCGCCATTGCGCGAGGCTTAGCCAATTCTCCCCGCATAATGCTCATGGACGAGCCGTTCGGTGCTCTAGATGCGCAGACTAGAACCGTAATGCAGGAACTTCTACTTGATATTCGACGCAAAGAAAAAACTACTACGTTGTTCATCACACACGACATCGATGAGGCTGTATTTTTAAGCGACCGCATCTTCGTTATGACGGCAAGACCGGGACGTATTAAGGCGGAGATAGCGGTCCCGTTTGGCGCCGAGCGTGATATCGACATTCGCAAATCAGCGGAATTTTTTCAAATTCGAGCCCAGGTATACGATCTCCTTCACGAAGAGGGTAAAGCAGTTGTCGATGCCGAAATCGCCGCCGGACGTAAGTGACCAATCCTCGCAGAAACTCTAAGTTGCAGCCAGTCGGATCAAACGACTGGTCTGCACGACCTCATACCTGCCTCACGCTACTTTTCTCCCAGTGTAATCTACGGGGTTTCCCGCACTAACAATGACCGCCGTCAGCACCAATAATTGATACAGCGCCGTACAGCGCTGTCGCAATGTCTGCTGCGGCGTACGTCATTCCATGAAATTATTTAGTGCAATCATTCGATCGGCGCTCTGGGCTCTCGTGTTGCTCACCGTTTCTGGTATTTGCTTAGGCGCCCCGAGTGTGCAACGGCGAATACTAATCGTAAAGTCACGCGATATTCCATTCTACACACCAACCCTCACCGGTTTTATCCAGGGACTGCAAAAACGTGGTTATGACAGCCCTGACAGTACAGAAATAAACGTGATTGTGCTGACGGGAGATCCTGAAAAGGATGCAGTATTGGTCAAGCAAGAACTATCGAAGTCCAACAATTTAGTTCTGACGCTTGGGACAGACGCTACCATCGCAGTAGAGAATGGTCAGCCAACCTGCCCCTGTCTGTTTTCGATGGTTCTCGACCCGGTTTCGTTGAAGATCGCGAAAAGTGATACAAAGCCCGGTGGTGACTTTACCGGGACGACTCTTTTAGTAGATCCAGGAAAGCAGTTGGAAACATTAGAGCAGGTCTCCCCTGGTGTCAAGACTGTTGGGGTTCTCTACACCGACGGCGATGCGACATCAATTGCATTTTTAGCGGCCGCAAGTCAGGAAGCACTCGCGCTGAACATGCAAATTATTTCTCAGCCAATCGGGGATTACGCGACGGATGGACGAAAAGCGCTCAGTCAGCTGGCAGGAAAAGTAGACGCATTCTGGGTGATCGTCGACCCGTCGTCAGCCAGTCAACAGGCTCTATCAGACACTCTTGACATTGCCAGGCAGCATTCCCTGCCCGTGCTTGGAATATCCAGTGCCAACGTCAAGGCTGGAGCGTTGATTTCGCTCTCCGCGAACCTCTCCGACCTCGGCGATGTCGATGCCGAGATGGCTTGTCCGCTCCTTGATGGCAGTATGACTCCAAGCCAGACCGCGATACGTGGGCCGAGACAGCTCGTCCTTTCGATTAATCTTGGTACTGCGAGGACGCTAGGACTCAAGCTCCCTGAATCTGTCCTTCATTTGGCGGACGAAGTTGTGGATAACACGCCGTCGGGCCAGAACTAACATGCCAACAAATAAAATCAATTTTAGGTCCGTATGGAAGAGCAAGCTGGCCCTCGGCCTCGTTCCTATTTTCGTCTCGATCGTTGCTGCCCCTCTCGCGGTCACAGTGGTTGTGGTCGGCAGAGTTGGGCAGCAGCAGATGATGGCGGCAACACGCTCGATGGAGCGCAGTAACCTATCAACTGTCCAGGATGCCCGTCAGAGTTTTCAACTATTAGGGCAGGCTGCGCTGAGGCAGTCCAGCCAAAAGATCTCGACGGTCTGCCGTTCCGCCAGCACTTCAGCTTCTGAACAATCTCAAAAAGACCAAGCAGCTTCGCTCGCTCAAAGCGGACAAGACTTTGCTAAAGTGACGCAGTCCAGTTTTGATGCCGCGATGCAGCAGTCTCTCGTTTCCAACAGGGAGATCCTCAAAGGCGTCGGCAATCAAACAGGACTGCTCTTCGCCAATTCTGCTCACTATACGCAGGCCAAAGTGGGTGAGCGTGTCCAATCTGCCATCCTTGATCAGATCAATGCGCAGATGACGGAGCGTGCACAGCAGCTGGCCCAGCTGTTCGATTCTTACGTTCAAACGAACGTGAATTATCTCAGTCTTTCATCGGAGATGTTGGACGATGAGCAAGGGCAGAAAGCTGTTTTGGACGCGCTTGTACGCAGATTTCCAATGATGTCCGAGGTCAGCATCCTTGATCGAACCGGCAAAATAACCGTCATGTCAGCGGCCGACCGTGTTATCCTGCCAGCGGATCTTATCGATCAATCGTTCGCACCGTATTTTACAACGGCAATACAGGACGACACTTATATTGGAGTCGACCATCTTTCAGTAAATGGGGAACCTCCTGTTTTGCGACTGGCGGTGCCCATCGAAACTTATAAGGGAAAGGCGATCGGCGTACTTTCCGCGACGCTTTCGCTGAGCGACCTATGGGACACGATTCGCGATACCCATTTTGGCAAATCCGGATTTGCTTATGTTACGGATGGAAGCGGATATCCGCTATTATCGCCGAGGCATTTCGACGGGACGGTATTTGAGCAGTCGGCGCCGATCGACTCCGTTGGCTGGAGACTTGTCGTTGCACAGCCGCAGCTAGAAGTAATGCAGCCGATTCAATCCTTCAAGAGCGATATCAACCAGCATACGCAACGCTCATTGATACAGATGCACGATGATATCTTGAGTGCATCGCGTCTTGCCGCGGCAAAGCAGCTCAGCGACTCAAATGCCCTTCATGTTGCCACGGCAATTAAGCTGCAGAGGAGGACCGCTGAGATCCTCCGGCAGCTTAACCAAAAAACCCAACAAAAGTCTAAGCTGCAGCGCCTGCAATTGATGGCTGCAATCCAGTCGCAAATCTATGCCGGTGAATCCGAAAATAATAGTCGGATGGTGGTCGCAGCCAACATCGATTCAGAGGCGCTGGAACTTCGAATCCCTGTCCTTGCATCTCGCGCCGTTGCTGCGGCATCGCGCCGACTACGCTCTTTTGCAATTGTCATTTTTATCGTTTCGTGCATTTTGAGCTGTCTGATCGGCGTCCTTCTGGCCGGCACTTTGGTGAGGCCGATTATCGAACTTTCCCAAGGAACCCGCTCGCTTGCATCTGGACATTTGGATAAACGTGTAGACGAGCATGCGCCTGCTGAGATCGGGGACCTGGCTGTGGCATTTAATATGATGGCGCAGTCCCTTCAGAAGAGCCGGGCGGAACTACACGACGCCGAATCGCAACTCGTCCAATCGGCAAAACTTGCTTCTCTTGGAACATTGTCAGCGGGAGTCGCCCACGAACTAAATCAGCCGGTGGCGATTGTCCGAGGTATCGCTCAGCAGATAAAGAATGATGCCTCTGTTACACCGATGCTTAAAGAAGACCTGGAAATAATCGAGTGACAGACCACGCGGATGATGAGAATTATTACTCACCTACGCACGTTTTGCCGTAACAACGGCTACGACCCGGTCCCGGTGGATGTGAATCAAATCGTTCGCGACTGCTTCATTCTGATTAGCGCACAGCTTAAGTCGAACGGTATCAAAATCGAGATGGACCTTTGCAAGGACGGCTATATGGTTCTTGCAGATGCGAATGAGCTTGAGCAAGTGTTCATAAACCTTATTACCAATGCTCGCGATGCTATGGCAGGCGCCGCTGATCCGTGTCTGAGTATTCGCTCAGCGGTCCAAGGAGACACCATTCTCGTCGAGTTCCACGATAATGGCAGCGGGATTCCCGATTCCGTTGCCGAGCATATTTTCGATCCATTTTTTACTACCAAGGAGGTTGGAAAGGGCACCGGGCTTGGCCTTTCCATCAGCCACGGCATTATTCAGAAACACGGTGGGAGCATTAAGGCGGCAAACGACGACGGCGCTGTCTTTTCGATCGTTTTGCCGCTTGAAGGTAAGCAATCCCGCTCAATTAGCGCCAAACATGCGACTGCAATGAAACGGCAGGCGGCATAAGCGGCAGATTATGGAGAAGTCTACGATGGCAAAGATATTGTTAGTTGACGACGAAGACGCGCTGCGTCTTATTTTAGGAAGGCAGCTGCAGCGTTCAGGATACGAAGTGACGCTGGCTGATGACGGAATGTCAGCCCTTGAGTTTCTGGAGCGAGAATCGTTCGATGTTGTCGTGTCCGACATGAAGATGCCTCGACTGGACGGCATGGGTCTACTTGAGCATTCGGTCCGAATTGCTCCGAACACAGAGTTCATTATTCTGACCGGACATGGGTCACTGGAAAGCGCTCTCGAGGCGTTCAAAACAGGTCTGGTTTTTGATTATCTCCTAAAGCCGCTCGAAGATATCAGTCAACTGGATTTTGTCGTCGGCCGCGCAGTCGAGCGTCACCAATTGCGTGAGGAGAACGGTCGGCTGGTAAGCGAGCTTAAGAGTCAGATCTCCCACCTGGAAGAGACTAAGAAGCAGCTTGCCTACCTGGCAGAACGCGATGGATTGACCGGGCTTCACAACCATATTTCAATTCATCACCGACTTCAAGAGATTATCAAAAGTTCCGACGAAAAAGTCGTCTCGATCATGATGATCGACATGGACTCGTTCAAGCTGATCAATGACACGTACGGACACCTTCTCGGAGATCACGTTCTGCGCCATGTAGCGCGAGCTCTCACATCTGCATCTTCCGAATACGATGTGCTTGGAAGGTGCGGCGGCGACGAATTTATGGTCATTCTGCCCGATCAAAACGCCCAAATGGCCGCAAATTCGGCGCAAAAAGTCAAGCAGTATCTGTCTGACAACCCGTTCCCTGCACCGGACGGCAGCTTACTGCCGCTGGCGTTGTGCTTTGGAATTGCGGACACTCTGACTGCGGGAAGAGCGCCGGAAACACTTGTTTACGCTGCAGATTCGGCGCTCTACGATGGTAAGCACCGGGGCGGGGATCATGTGACACTGCATTTAACCAGGTCCTCGGATCCAGAAGCTACCGATTTGTCCAAGTTCGATGTACTTGACGGGTTGGTTACGACTATCGACCACAAAGACCATTACACAAAAAAACATTCCGAAGACGTGACAAAATATGCTCTCAAGATCAGTCGATCTCTCGGGCTTTCGACCGACACGCTTAATGCGGTTCGAGTTGCCGGCCTGCTGCATGATATCGGTAAGATCGGAGTCCCAGACTACATACTACGCAAGCCCGGAAAACTGACGGCGGGCGAGTACGAAGTCATGAAAGGTCACGTCACGCTTTCGGGGCTGATCATCCACGGTCTTCCGCGTATGAACGACATCCTGGATGCTGTTGCGAACCATCATGAACGGTGGGACGGTCGCGGCTATCCCAACGGTCTTGCCGGAGAGCAGATTCCGGTATTAGGGCGGATCATGGCCATCGCAGACGCTTTCAGCGCCATGACCACCAGCCGTCCCTACCGTGCGGCAATGGCCTTCGAAGCTGCGTTGATTGAGATAGAAAATGGCGCTAATTCGCAGTTCGACCCGGATCTTGCCGCAGTGTTCGTCAAAGAAATGCGCGCCGGAGTCGGCGGATCGGATGACATTTACCTACGAGCAGCGTAGCTCTCGGTGAGTTCACAGGAAAAAATTATGAATGCAGATATGCGAATATGCTCCGCTTCTTTTGTGTCAGTTTCCGCCCTGTTCCTGATTATGCACGCGCCGTTGATGGCGCAGGCAAAAGCGGACTCCACAAGGACGACGTCCGCAACGACGGAACTGCTGCTGGATGGCGACGATATTGTGACTACGGCGACCCGTACGCCGCAGCGGGTTAACGATGCCCCCGAGGCAGTGACCGTGATCACCGCGGAAGATATCGCGGCGTCAGGTGCGACGTCAATTCCGGAACTGCTGCGCGGCGTTCCCGGCGTCGACGTCATGGAGCCGAACCTTTCGCAGCAAAATGTCTCCATTCGCGGTTTCAATACTGGTTTTGCGAATACCGTGCTTGTGATGGTGGACGGCAGACGAATAAATGAAGATATTGACAGCAGCGTCTTGTGGCCGACTTCTCCGATCCTCATTTCGCGCATTAAGCGGATTGAAATTGTTCGCGGACCCGGCTCCGTTCTCTATGGCGCCGATGCTTTCAGCGGTGTCATCAACATAATCTTAAAGACTCCGATGGACATGGCTGCTGAGCAGAAGCACAGCACATTTGTCGGACAGTACGAAAACCATTCAACGAACTTCGCTGAGGGCACATATACGGCCTCACAGAGGACCGACTGGGCAGTCACGGTCGGCGCTGGATACCATGGGGTAACCGGACCGTTTTTCGGACAGGCGGGCAAAGCGCAAGACAACTCCAGCGTACCAATCGTTACGCTTGATGTGGAAAAGCCGACATCGCGGGGATCTTTGACATTCAGTTTCGACAATGCTGACGGCAAGTCCGACCTGGTCTCAGGCATCGTGATTAAGGACACTCACTTCACGACGAACACTGCTGCTTTGACATATGACGAAAGCAGCGCATCCAACCCTATTACGGCGCGGTT
>PLAD01000335.1 GCA_003134215.1 Armatimonadota bacterium | reverse complement strand
CCTACCCCAGTTATGACATTGTCGGTGATCCTCTCGTGCGGGTTGACGGTAACGGGGTCCAAACCAACTACTCTTACAATGACGGCGGCAACTTGCTGACGAATATTGCCTACCCGAGCAAGACATCGCTTAATGTCGCCTTTACATATGATGCCTACGGCCGACGTAAAACGATGACCGACGGCAGCGGTTCCCATTCGTACAGTTACGGCGACGACGACAGCCCCGCGTCAACCGTTACGACCTACACCGGGGTTCCCGCTCAGACCGTATCGTACACTTATAACGACGATGGCACCCGGCTAAGCATGACTTCTCCTGCAGGCGAGTACAGCTATCTGTACGATGCGGGTGGACGAATGACCGAGATCAAGAACCCGAACGACGAGCTGACGACATACGGCTATGGAGCGAACAACTGGGCGTCAGGCGTTACCCTGGCCAACGGTGTCAGCACGTCCTTTACATACAACGCCCGAGGCTATATCACGAACCTGGTAAATGAGACTTCCGGCGCGTCCGTCATCTCCGAGTTCGGCGGTACGACCACAGCAACGCAAATGGACTATGACGCTGTTGGCAACAGGACCAGCCTGGATGCAACGGATGCTGCGACGTCGGCCTATACCGGCACTACCACCTACGCTTATGATGGAAACAACGAACTAACGTCGGAAACCTCGACGCGTGACCACGGTTATACCAATACTTTTGTCTACGATGCCGCCGAAAATCCGACAACGTTCCGCAGCGTCGCCGGCAACACCTTCAATTCCGACAATCAGATCACGGCCTTCGAAAACAGCGCCTCGAAATCGCTTGGGACATTTGCTTACGACGGTGACGGAAGCCCGACAACCTATGAAAGTACAGCCGTCACTTACGATCCTGAAACGAGACCCACAGTCTTTGGCGCCCTGCTGACTGCAGGCTACACCGGCGATGGCCTGAGGGCTTGGTCAGCCGGCTCCAGCGGTGTCAAAACCTACTACATTTACGATGGTAATTCCACGATAGCGGAACTGTCATCTGCTGGGGCGGTGACGGCATACAACACGTTCGGCCCGCTCGGCCTGGTGTCGAGGCACGCTGCCTCTGTATCCACATTCTACGTGTTCGACCCGTCGGGTAATGTCGCCGAGCGCCTGAACAGTTCGGGCGGTGTTGTTAACGACAGCTACTTCGATGCCTTCGGATTGCCTGCCGCAGCACCGACGGATCCATTCGCGTACGGCGGTGAATGGGGTTATTACACCGACTCGGCCACAGGGCTGACCTTGTGCGGGTTCCGCTATTACGATGCGGGAACCGGCCGCTGGCTGACACGAGATCCGATGGGGTCGAATGGCGGGATCAACCTCTACGGCTTCGTCGAGAACGATCCTGTCAATAGTTTCGACCCGTACGGATTGTGGCGATGGCCTGACTACTACAACTTCTCGTTCAGTATCGGCCCGGTATTCTTGTCGTGGTCGCCGAGCATCACAGTCACGCGGTACGGCGATGTATTTATCAGCGTATTGAGCATTTCCCGAGGTGTGTCGCCGATTGTAGCTGGCTCAGCCACCGCCAATTGGATTAATCAATCGGGTACACCCTGCGAAAATGATCTTAACGACTTTGTCGCTGGACGAGGCGGGAGCGTGACCGGAGGTTGGTGGGGCGGCGTCACTGAATCGACTCCACTGAGTATATCGGACACCAGAACTGCCTCAGGGTTCGGTCTTGTCACTCCGCAATTTGGTGCAACCGTTGGTTACACATCGCAAGTGCAGCCCGTCATTGACTATCAGCAGTCCGAAACGAACTCAATAAACAACCAGATTGGGCAGCAGATGTATATGAACGCCGGCAGTCCCGGCCATCTGTTTTGAACGATAGCGGGCGTAGGTATCGAACTTCCATCGCTGTCCTGGCAGCGGCGCGTGCTCTTCTGGTCGCCCTGTCCTTGACGTTACTTTTGACCACCTTCGCCTGTGCTGACGGTGGTCAAGCCGCCGCCTTGACTGACCCCTTACCCGTTACTGCCCCCGACGGCGACTCCGTAGACCTTTCGCTTGTTCCGGGCTGGCGCGTGCTCTATTTCTGGAGCTCCGTCTGCCCATGCGTCCGCGCCTGCGAGCGATACAGCTTTGTTCCCTTGGCGGAAAAGTACCGCGGCAAGGTTGCATTCTTCGCGATCGCCTCCGATGGATGGGACCTGAATAAAAGCCCGACAGAGCTGCAAACCGATATTAAAATGCACCACCTTCCGTATCCCGTCCTGTTGGATACATCCCATCAAGTCGCGGAAACGCTCAATGCCAAGGTGACGCCGGAGACATTCGTCCTGGACCCGCAGGGCGATATCGTCTTTCAAGGAATGCCCGACGATTCCCGGCGGTTTCTCTATCAGTTAATGAACCCGACGCCTAAAAAACCGCTGCCGGTACCCCAGACATTCCTCGCCAAAGCCCTCGCAGAAGGCCTATCCGGCCGTCCAATCACCCCAACTCCCATCAAAGAATCCGGCTGCATTATCGCCTGGTGAGGTTTGCAGAACACATTGTTAGACCCTAGGAAAGAACTTGAAATTGACTCTAAGCTGAGTCTGTGGCAGGAACAGGACGGCAGTGCGCTTCTGCGTGCGTATTCGCATCGAAAGTGAACGCTCGGAGCGGACTTCTTTTACGACGTAATTCCAGTCTGGAAGTCGATAGGCCGGCGGCGGCAAATCTTGCCAGATGGTCGTGTACAGTGCCGATGGCGGTGCGGCAACTGGCGGAAGTGTCAATATTTTAGACTTAAGCAAAGTGCGACACCCATAATTACACCCATAAACCCCCAATTCAAGGGGTTGTGTACCAAGTCGCTCGTCCTGCGCCATGTTGAACAAGATGCCGCGTTTCCACGAGGTTGCGGAAGTGTTCTTTCAGCGTGTTACGGCTGGCTCCGGTGGTGTGAACCATTTCGCGCATGGTCACGCGGCCATGTGCGCGGGCAAAATCCAAAATCTTGACGGCCAATTCGGGCATTGCGGCAAGCACGAGCTTTTCTTGCTCGACCTTCGCTGCTAGCCTCCGCTTCTGCTGTTGCAGCGAGCGCAGGAAAAAAACGACCCACGGTTGCCAGTTCGGTGCTTCGCTCCGAATCGTGCCTTGCGTCTGCCGTAAGCCTAGGTAATACGCTTCCTTGCTGTGCTCTATAACGCTCTCGAGCGAGCTATACGGGACATAGGCATAACCTGCCTGCAACAATAGCAGGGTGGTGAGAATGCGACTCAAACGACCGTTGCCGTCCTGGAAGGGATGAATTTCGAGGAACACCACAACAAACATGGAGATTATTAACAGCGGGTGTAGGCGCTTGATTTCGCGGGCTTCATTAAGCCATGCGATGATCTCGCTCATCAGGCGCGGTGTGTCGAACGGCGTTGCCGTCTCGAACACGATGCCGATTTGCTTGCCGTCCGCGTCAAACGCGGCGACGCTGTTTGATGCGGTCTTGTAGTTACCTCGATGCCAAGTGTTCTTGTCGCTATAGGCGAGGAGGTCGCGGTGCAATTGACGGATGTAATTTTCGGAAAAGGGTATGTCCTGCCATGCCTGGAATACGAGTTCCATGACTTCGGCATAACCGGCAACTTCCTGCTCGTCGCGGGTTGCGAAGGATTTAATCTCCAGATTGGCAAGCAGTTGCTCAACCTCGCGGTCGGTTAGCTTGCTGCCCTCAATTCGGGTTGACGATCCGATGCTCTCAATCGTCGCAACGCGGCGCAGGGCACTTAAACGCTCCGGTGCCAACGTGCCAAGTAGACGCCAAGCGCCCTTGAACTCGTCAATGTCGGCTATTAGTACCAGTATATCGGGCGTGATTTGGATGGTGCCGGTTATCATATCGGTCATTCCTTCACCCGTATTATCACCCGATTACACCCATAAGTCAACCCATCACCCGTATTTTCACCCAATTACGCCCAATTACGAGGATGATCCTGCTTGAGTAGTTCACTGAAATAATGAAGTTCTCATGTCCGAGTGTACTTAGACCGGTCTTTCATCCTTTTGCGGCTGGTCTTCGCGTGGCTTCTTCGCCGGCTTTGTGCGTCAAACGCATGCGTGGATCGAGCGTCGCTGCGTACTGACGGTAGAGATCGTGAAACTGGCTGCGCCCGTAGCCGTCGGGGTACTGCTGGCGATACTCTTCCCACAGGAGGATCAAAGTCACCTTTGGTCGCCGCAGCTCCTTGGCGATATATTCAAAGTCTGGCTGTGGACGAGGGCCTGATCTCTGGCCTGGATAGAGCCGTGCCTCGACCTCAAGGTCCGTTAGACCTTCAGACAAAGGCCAAGTCAATCCCGCCAATTGTGCGCGCAATAGACAGTCATGAACGGTGGCGACGCCGACATTGCACGACGTGGCTATCGCACGATTACTGAGGTTCTGGCCCCATTTGAGTCGAAGAA
>PLAD01000352.1 GCA_003134215.1 Armatimonadota bacterium | reverse complement strand
AGCTGTTCATGCGCTGAAAGATCTTTCGACTTTCCTTGATCGCATCGATGATGACATCTAAGCCGGAAGTGAGCAGGACTATCGCGGCAGCCGAGCGAGCAGCATCGGTTGCGCCTGATACCGCGATACCGCAGTCGGCCTTCTTGAGTGCCGGCGCATCGTTGACGCCGTCCCCGGTCATCCCTACCATGTGACCCTTTTTCTGAAGTATATCAATTATATGATACTTATGTTCTGGGAAGACCTGCGCAAAACCATCAGCATCCTCAATCGATTTCGTCATCGCTGCGGTTTCTTTTTTCTTGGAATCTCCCAGCGCTGTTGCATCGAGAATATTTGCGCCCATCCCCAACTTCTTAGCAGTTTCTTTCGCAATCGCCAATTGGTCTCCAGTCACCATTTTGATCTTAACGCCCATGTTCAAGGCGTCCTTGATCGTCTGCGCGGCATCGTCACGCGGCGGATCGAACATCGGAATGACTCCCATAAAGAGCCAATCGCCGCCTTCCTGTGCCCGAGAAACGCCAAGCGATCGGAAACCGCGCGCGGCGAAATCGTTTACGGCTTTTTCGGCCGTCTCTTTCACCTTGTCGAAGTTAGAAGACATTTTGAGAATGACCTGCGGCGCGCCCTTCGTTACCTTAAAGTCCTTGCCGTCCGCACCTTTCACGACAGCTTCGGTGCGCTTGTGCACTGGATCGAAAGGCTGAAAGTGTGTAATTTTATACTTTTTTACGTCGTTTTGGTCCTTGAGACCTCCGATCACAGCAAGATCGATCACGTCCTTGTCGTCAGCGCGCGACGAAAGCGCTCCACAGAGAATAACGTCATCCGGGGTTATGCCATCGACACAAAACGGATCCCCAAGAGTCAGCTTATTTTGTGTCAAGGTCCCGGTCTTGTCGGCGCAGAGAATATCGACCCCCGCCAGTTCCTCGATCGCAACTAACCGGCTGACTATCGCCTTTTTTTTCGCGAGCAGAGTCGCGCCGACTGCCATCGTAACGGAAAGAACGGTCGGAAGAGCGACTGGGATCGCCGCGACTGTCAGAACAAGAGCAAATTGAAACGTGGTGAGCACGCCATTGTGGCGAAACAATGAAACAACGATAATCACTGAGACCAAGCACGCCGCAAGGAGGATCAGATAGTTGCCGATTTTCAACACGGCCTTTTGAAAATGACTGACGGTTTTGGCGTCCTGTACCAGTTCGGTCGTCTTTCCAAAATATGTACGCGCTCCGGTGGCATAGACGATCGCGTCGATTTCGCCTTGACGCATGATAGAGCCTGAGTACACTGCGTCCCCTGGTTTTCTAGTAGCAGGAAGAGACTCACCGGTTAGCGCAGACTGATCGACTTCTATCGGGTCACCGTCCAACAAGCGCGCATCGGCGGGAACAATATCTCCGAGTTTAATTCGAATGGTATCTCCGGGCACAAGTTCACGCGCCGGTTTATCGCACCATTTACCATCTCGATTCACCCGAGCGACAATTGCGAGCTCCTTTTTTAGGGCAGCAATCGCATCTCCGGCCTGCCGTTCTTCCCAGAATCCAACTATAGCGTTCGAGAAGAGCAGGACCAGAATGATAAAAAAATCAGGCCAGTGTTTTACGATCGCCGACAGTATGACTGCTGCCTCGATCATCCACGGGATGGGACCCCAAAAATAGGACAAAAACTTCAGTAAGAGGTTCGTCTTCTTCTCGATTGTCTCATTGGGACCGTATTTCATCAACCTCGTCTTTGATTCGTCCGTTGAAATGCCGTTCTCGGATGCTCCGAGCTTCTTGAGCAAATCCGCCATCGGCATCGTTTTAACGTCGTCAGGCGATTCCTGTTTGTCGCCGGGCTTCGATTCAGAGTTCACTTTAGGCGCAGGTCCGCCTGCCTTTGCCGGCTTGACCGCTGTTGTACTCACAATATATATATACTTTTCTTGTTTTGGCAGGAAAGATCAGCTAAATGACCTTCCAGTCGCGGGGTTTTTCGTCTTTATCAAGACATGCGATGATTGCCTCGATAGCCAATCTGGTCTGGTTCGGATCTCGCACGGGGATGGAAATGACGCCCGATTCCTTAGCGGGATAGTCGTTTCCGCCGGGGAAGATGGCATCGCCGATAAAAATCATTTCTTCCTTAGTAATTCCAAGTATCTCTACGAGTTTGTTTATTCCGTAAGCTTTATCGATTCCGGGCTTGGTCACATCGATTGAGGTAGCCCCTCCCAAGTTGACCGAGAACCCGGCGAGACTTTTGTCGAGGCCTTCTTTCATCTTTTTTCTCTTTGCAAAGTTGGGGTCCCACTTTTCCTTCTCTTCAAGAGGGGCGGATTGTCCAAGCGCGGAAAACGTTATCTGGGTTTCGCGGTCTTCGATCTGTTTCCCCCATAGCTTTGGAAAGCTGATTCCAGAGGCCTCAACCGCTTGATGGAGTGCGTCGATAATTTTCGTCTTTTCATCAGGCGTAAAATCTTCCGAATAGACTTTCTTCCACTCTGCTGTATATTGATAAAACTTGGTTCCACAAGTCGGCAATAGGGAGAGATTTCCGAGACGAACGTCCTTCGGCAGGTTTGCCAGTACTTGCTTCTCGAACTGGGGCCAGTCTCCGCCAGAGATTACAGCGACTTGCACGATGCCGAGAAGGTCGTGAAAAATGGCAGCCATTTCAGGCTCCAGTGACGATTTGCTGGGTGCAAGAGTACCATCGAGGTCGAATACGATAAGTCTTTTCAATTTATCCTCTCTTCCAATCCCAAGCGCCAAATGTCATGAGTACGGATTCCTTTTAGTCCGCGATTAGCCGCAACCTACTTCCTATACCCCCGCGTGGTAAGGTTGAAGCGAATGCACTGGGACGTTTACTGTGGTGCCGCTTCGATTAAAGCGATCGGGAGAACCGATGTGAGTAATGAGAACTTTGGTGGAGTTTGTCTAACAAGAAAAGCGGGTATGCCTTACCTTATAGCCGGCGCTAGTCCTCGATGGCCGACGTGTATCGTCCTCCCGGAACGATATCCATTTCACAACTTCCACGTAACCGGGTGCGTCGCAACCTAACCGAGGATGTTGGAAGGCAGCCCAAAATTGTCCACCAGTCAGACTGAGTTCTATGTCCTGTCTACCGAGTCTTGTATCACCGCGCGGTTCAATCTCCAGCACACGCCGGTGGGCGGTTTCCTGGTGTTCGTCAACGGCCGGGAGGTGACAGAACAAACGAAGTTGGAAGACGATGTGCTCACTTTAAATGTCTACGACGGCATTTACCCAAAAGATCGATTAACGATCCATTACGTGTATGAACCCGCAATGGATAAAGAAGTTGAAAGGAACGCAGTCTAATGTCCACCACGCTTCAACAAGACAGAGCTACCGCTGAACAGTCAGTTAACGCCGTTTACAAAAACAATACCGATGCAGAGGCTGCAATCAGACTTCTGTCGGGGAACGGGATACCTTTATCTGTTATCTCGATGATAGGGCGCAGCTTTGAAACGATGACGAATGCTCAAGGATACTACCGACCGGCGGAAACCAGACTTTCGAGGTCTGAGCACGGCGCATGGAGTGACGGCATCTTCGGCGCAATGCCAGGGTTTGGATTTTTCGTTTTCCCGCATCTAGGTTCGGTGACCATTTTAGGTCCGCTGTCCGGCTCCCTCTCTGCTGAAATTGGGAAAACCGGAAAAGACGGGCTGAGAAACACTTTCAAGGATATTGGAATAAGTGCGGAAGAAACTAAACGGTACGAAACTCTGGTTCAATCCGGCAGCTTCATCGTCCTGGTGCACGGTTTCAATATTGAGGTGTCCCTGGCAACCGAAATCCTCCAGGCGACTGCACTCATTGAATTAAAGGTTAATGGATAATCTCTGATGAGACCGGCGAAGCGCCGGTCTCATTTACGGGCTGGCAAAAAGGGTAAAACCTCCACCGTTCTATGCTTCGCCGGTGACAACTATGTTCTTATGCTCTACAGCCGACACCGGCCACTTCCAGTTTCGAATTTCCGGCATATCTTGGCCATGCTCGTCGATGTAGATCTTGTGCTCGATGAGTTTGTCTTGCATCTTCTGTTTAAGATATGATCCCTGCGACCCGAGTCCGGGAACACGGTCGACCACATCCTGCACAAGGTGAAACCGGTCGAGATCGTTCTGCACACGCATGTCGAATGGAGTAGTGATCGTTCCTTCCTCCTTGTATCCACGAACGTGCAGATTGCGGTTGCTTCGCCGATAGGTGAGCCGATGGATTAGCCAGGGATAGCCATGAAAAGCGAAAATGACATGCTTGTTCGTGGTGAAGAGCGAATCATAATCCACCTCGCTCAAACCATGGGGATGCTCGCTGGCCGATTCGAGTTTCATCAAGTCGACGACATTGACGACCCGAACCTTCAGATCGGGAAGGCTTTCGCGAAGTATCGAGACCGCTGCCATGATTTCCAGTGTCGGCGTGTCGCCGCATGAAGCCATCACGACGTCGGGTTCACAGCCCTGATCGTTGCTGGCCCACTGCCAGATACCGATGCCTTCTGTACAGTGAACAACGGCTGCTTCCATGCTCAGCCATTGCGGCAGCGCGTGTTTCCCGGCAACAATGACATTTACGTAATCACGGCTGCGCAGGCAGTGATCCACTACAGAAAGGAGACAGTTCGCATCGGCCGGAAGATAGCAGCGGACAATATCGGCCTTTTTATTGATTACATGATCAAGAAATCCAGGGTCTTGGTGCGTAAAACCGTTATGGTCCTGCTGCCAGACATGGGACGCCAGAAGATAATTTAGAGAAGCAATTCCGCGTCGCCACGGCAGTTCCTTCGTCACTTTCAGCCATTTTGCGTGCTGACTGAACATGGAATCGATGATTCGGATGAAGGCTTCGTAGCTGTTGAAAATACCGTGCCGTCCTGTGAGAAGGTATCCTTCCAGCCACCCCTCGCACTGATGCTCACTCAGCATCGAATCAAGAACCCGGCCGGCAGGCGCCAGAAACTCGTCATTGTTTTTCTCGCGAGCATCCCATTGTCGATTGGTCACTTCAAACACTGAGCCCAAAAGGTTGGAGAGTGTCTCATCCGGCCCGAAGATCCGAAAGTTGGTCATGTTCGCCTGGACGACATCCCGCAAGAAACCGCCGAGCACCAATGTATCTTGCCCCTGCACCGAACCAGGCGCCGGTACCGCTACCGCATGTTTGCGAAAATCCGGCATCACCAGGTCCTTGAGAAGGATCCCACCGTTCGCATGCGGGTTAGCTCCCATTCGCCGGTCACCGACCGGGGCAAGCCCTGCCAGCTCAGGAATCAGAGTACCGTGATCATCGAACAGCTCCTCTGGGTTGTAGCTTTTCATCCAATTTTCAAGGAGCTTTACGTGGTCAGGATGATCACCGTCTACTAACAAAGGAACTTGATGGGCGCGAAACGTGCCTTCGATCTGGAGACCATCGACAACTTTCGGGCCGGTCCACCCTTTCGGAGACCTTAATACGATCATCGGCCAGCGGGGACGAGCACTGTCGCCTGTTTTGCGGGCGGTACTTTGTATGGCCTTTATATCCGCGACAGCGGACTCCATTGCAGCGACCATCAACACATGCATCTTTTCCGGATCGCTGCCTTCGACAAAGTACGGTGTCCAACCAGTTCCGCGTAAAAACTGCTCCAGCTCATCCGGTTCAACTCGGGCAAGCACGGTCGGGTTGCTAATCTTGTATCCATTCAGATGAAGAATGGGAAGAACCGCGCCATCCGTGATTGGATCGAGAAATTTATTGGACTGCCAGGCAGTAGCGAGCGGCCCTGTTTCTGCTTCACCATCGCCAATAATGCAGGCGACGATTAGCTCGGGATTATCGAACGCGGCTCCAAAGGCATGGCTTAGCGAATAGCCCAACTCGCCTCCCTCGTGAATCGATCCGGGAGTCGTCGGTGCGACGTGACTGGAAATTCCTCCAGGGAACGAGAATTGCTTGAAAAGCTTCTTCATCCCGGCCTCGTCCTGTGAAATATTAGGATAGATGTCAGTGTAACTGCCCTCGAGGTAAACGTTGGAAACAAGCGCGGGACCGCCGTGTCCAGGGCCGGCGACATAAAACATATCCAGGTTGTATTTCTTAATGACCCTGTTTAAATGTACATAGATAAAGTTCTGTCCCGGCGTCGTCCCCCAGTGCCCGACGACGAGTGGTTTCACATGCTCCAGCAGAAGAGGCTCTTTCAGCAAGGGATTGGCGTAAAGATAGATCTGTCCAACCGACAGATAGTTGGCAGCGCGCCAGTAGGCATTCATCGCACGAAGCTCGGACTCATCGAGCGGGTCAGGGACTGTGGGCGAGTTCTGGCCAAGCGCAGCAGGGCTTGGAAGTATATCGACGACAGGTTCTTGTAATATCATGGTTTCTGACTCCTCGTTTGTTCAGGACGAAATTGATTTTCTGTCTTGAGCCCGAACTTCCCGAAGAGCCAGACGAAAGGGGCTGCCGTCGTCTCGTCTGTGCATCGATTCCCGAATGCAGAACTAGCCGCTGCGATGCGTGTCGAGATGAAGTTTCGGCGTGCTGGAAAGGATGTCGTGCGCTTTTTGCACCAACGACGGATCGCCGTGAACTACCAGCAGGAATTCGCCGGCCTGCAGCCTCTCCTGATATTTCAGCGCCTGATCGTGCGGTATGCCGAGCGCAATGAGCCCGCTTATTATTGCGCCGACCCCTGCTCCCCCGATGGCTCCGGCTACAAGTCCGGACAGGGGTCCAAGCACCAGCAGCGCGCCGACTGCAGGAACGACGAAGAACCCAAATGCACCCATCATCAATCCGAAAATGCCGCCGAACCAAGCGCCCTGTCCGGCGCCGCTGAGAACCGCATCTACCGGCTGATAGAAACCCTGAATATCTTCATGTGTCTCAAATTGACGACCGACGATTGAAATTGCGTTTACCGGGATTCCGGCCGCAGCGAGGCTCCGTACGGCATCTTCGGCATCTCGATGAGAACTATAGCTCGCAACCACCGCCTGATCCGTCGTCGACGGCGATGTACCTGTCAATGTGCTGGTCATTTTAAAATACTCCGATTCATTTTTATTTTAATTTGCCGGTTTGCGGCAACGGGAGAAATGGGCTTGCAATGGAAAAACGACGGGGCGGCGTAACGAAAAACTTGAAGCGGCGTCGTCCGCACAGCGGTTCACACCAATGGATTTTATTTACCCTCGACTGTTATTGACCAAACATTTCCTCCCTCTAGTTTCCTGGTAAGAAAACCATAATTGATAGTGGATAGCCCCCTTTTCTGTGCTGCGAAACCTGATGATTTTGCCGGGCGTCGGCGAAGTTTCAGTAAGCTGGACAAGGTGCGAAGCGTATCAAAACGCCGTCGCGGGGGCAGGAGGCACTCGATCGATGCTTGGTCTTTCGAACATTTTAGGTAAAGAAACGATTGTCGGAATCGATATCGGCAGCCGATGGATGAAGGTAGCGCTAGCCGAAGTCGCTGGCGAAGACTGCTGGAAAATCACGAATATCGCTGTCGCACCGACACCGGAAGGCTGCGTCAAAGACGGCAACGTCATTGATAAACAGGCAGTTGCGGCCGCATTGCGTGAGCTTCTCTATAAGGCGAACCTCGGTCATGCGACCGGTGCGGTCGCGGCGATCTCCGGTGCCGGCGTGATAGTCCGCCATGCCAAGATGCCGCGAATAACGGAAGCTTCCCTGAGAAAATCAATCAGGTACGAGGCTGCCAAGTATATCTCCTCGTCCATTGACGATTCCGTAATCGAATTTGAAATTCTCGGGCCTGTTGACGGTGCTCCAGATAAAATGAACGTCACCCTCGTGGCCGCTCCTAAAGAGATGGTCAATTCTCGACTTGAGACTTTAGACCTCGCAGGCTTGGATACAATCGCGATTGACGTGGAAGCCTTCGCCCTCCAACGAGTTTTGCTGGAGCACGGCGGCAGGCCTTCTTTGCTTGAGGAGACAATTGCAATTCTAGACATCGGCGCGGTAAAGACCGACGTCAATATCGTGGCAAGCGGCCAGTTTGCCTTGACTCGAAATATTCCAATTGCTGGAGACAATTTTACCAATGCAATCAAGGTGGCGAGAAAATGCGAGTGGGACGAAGCTGAAAAGCTGAAAAAAACAGTCGATATGGGAGTACTTCTCAAAGCGGACTCAGACCCCGAGAGCCTTGCGTTGGCCAAGATTGTCCAGCCGGTGCTTGATGAGCTCCTGCGGGAAGTGCGACGTTCAACGAATTACTACCACACGCAGATCGGTGAGAAAGCGCTGCAGATACCTGGAGTCGAAGAACCACTGGAAGTCTCCAGACTGGTAGTCACCGGTGGGAGCGGTCTCTTGCAAGGCATCGACAAGTATATGTCAGCCCGACTGGGTTCTCCGGTCGAAGTGTGGAATGTTTTCGATAACTCTGCATTTTTGACGGGAAGTCTTTCAACTGATTTTGTTGAAAGCAATCATGCAGTGCTCGCCCTTTGTGTCAGCCTGGCTATCAAGGAGCTCACGGTGAAACCGGTAGTAAAAAAGGCCCCCGACAAGACTCGATTGACTTTAAAGACTCATGATGAAGAACCAATATCGAAAGCGGCCTAATCACCTTTCGCAATGACCGAGGAAGAAAAACATGCCCTCCATTAACATGGTTGCCGCAAGGCGAGCAGAAAAAAATCGATTAGAACAGAGAACTCGTAACCTGGTCTACGGAATATTGGCAGAAACGGCACTATTTTTGGTTGCTCTTTCCTACATGGGGCTGCAGGTGGTCTCGACACAGAGTCAAGCTGTCGGCCTGCAGTCCCGGATCGACAAGCTCAAACCGCAGGTAGATCAGATACAGGCATTACAAACTCAAACCGCACTGCTGCAGCCAAAGCTTACGGCACTCGACACCGCTCGCACCAGCACTCTCTATTGGTATACGGCTGTGCAAAATCTGACCGATAGCTTGTCAAGCACATCCTGGCTGCTTAATATGAACACGACCGGAGATCCAACGACCGTAGCCGATCCAAAAGCGCCTGGGGCGGCGACAGGCCCGCAAATGTTGATTTCAGGAATTTCGCTAAGCCAGGCGGATGTCGGTATGACAATGCTTCGCATGAATCAATATCCCCAATTTAGCCATGTTGATCTGGACAACCTTCAGCGACAGAATGTGCCGGGCGCAGCTCCCTCCGCCAGTCCGACAATAGGTCCTTGCCAGTTCCAGATGACGTTGGAACTCAGTCCGATCAGCTCAGGAAATTCATCCGGAACAACACTAGGAAACGACAATGTTCAAAAATCTTAATCAGGCTATTCCTGCAGGCGGGGCGATTCCGCTCGCTGCCAAGCCTAGACCGACCGCCGAGCAAAGGGCGAAGGTAGTTACGCAAGCGCTCCTTGGAACCGGAGTTATCATCTTAACCATTTGCGGCGGCATAGCTTACGTTCTGAACAGTGAGATGGTCCGATCACAGGCCCAAATCGCCGGTCTGGTCAGCCAGGAACAGAACAGCACACAAATTACCGGTCGCTATCAGACGACGCTGCAGAGCTACGACGATGCAGCGACCCAGTTGCAGTCACTGGAATCAACACTTCCGCAGTCGCAGTACATTCCGACATTGCTGCAGCAGCTGCAGACTCTAGCGCAGTCGACGAATCTTGAGGTAGTTTCCATCAAGCCTGGCCCGTTGGCATCGGATGCGCCGAAAGCTGCAGCACCGACAACGCCGACTGATCCTTCTGCGCCGGTTGTCGTTAAGCCGGCGGCGCCTGCCTACCAAACTCAGTCAATCCAGATTAGTGTCAGCGGGACGTACCGGCAGGTGATGACTTTCATCTACTCTCTACCGAATTTTCCCAAGATCCTTTCGTTGCAGGGTCTTACTTTTACTCCGAGAGGGTCCGACCCTTCTGCAGCTCCAGGCGCTGCAGCCGCAGAACCGACGCTGGACGCAACCCTTTTGATCAACGCTTACGTATTCGATCCTTCCACCAGTGCAGCGGCGCCGCAAAGTGCCGGATCTGCTCCCGTCGGCGCGACACCGGTAAACCAGACACCGGACTCGGCTACTGCAACCAGGGCCGCGGCACTGCCTTCATCGGTTTCGCCGGGCCCGGCGATCGGAACGGTTCCGCAGCCTCCGCCATCGGGATTGGCCAAATAAGGTGACATTCATATGAGCAAGATACAGGTCAACTACGATAAGAAACAGCTTCCGCAAGTCATCGTCATGGGTGTGCTATCACTCGGACTGCTCGGGTATGCCGCTTCGATCTTGATGGCTCCGCCGCCGACTGCGCGAGCAGCAGCTGCTCCCGGCGCCCCCGCCGCCGCTGCGACTCCAGTCGCGTCAGGAGCAGGGGCTGCACCCGCGACGTCTACTTCGACAGTCGACGGCAGCGAACCAGTTGCCGGACTCATCGACGCCGTCGCACCCAGCCAAACGATGCGCGATCCTTTCGTTTCCTGCATACAGCAGATCACAACGCCGACAACACCGGCTCCGCCGCCGGTATCGACTGCTGTTCAGAATTTTCTGAAGCCTCCGACGCAGACTGTGGCTGCGATGCCGGCTATGCCGTCCGCTTCCGTCATCCGACCCTTGAGCGATACACCTCCAATTCTGCCCAGCATGACCGCTATTCAACCGGCAGCTGCGCCGCCTCCGCCGCTGACGGTCTGGACAGTGACGGGCGTGCTGTTCGGATCGGGTTCGGCAAAGAAAATTGCTGTCTTACGCAGCGCGGATTCAAGACGCTATGTCGCACTGGGTTCGATGGTTGACGATCAATATCGACTTATCGGCATTGATAGGTTTGGGGTCACGCTGCAGCAAGGCAAGACTCGACTGCGATTAAAACTCGGAGGGGACGCCCCAGCGCCGACTGTCTCGACGGCAGCGACTGCTTCAGCGTCGACGCCCGCTGGAGGCGCACAGACGGAAGCAGTAACGCAATCGCCCTCTGCAGCGAGTACGACTAGCCAGGTAAGTTCTGATAATTCCAGCGGCTTAGACCCGCTCACATTAAATTAGGCGGTGTAATTAGCCGTTATGTTTGCCGACCGTCAGGAGAAGACTATGTCATTGTTATTTCAATTTGGATTGGAAGCTCCTTTGAAGAGCCGATCAGGGAAGTTCTTACTGCTCTCCAGCGCGCTGTGGAGTCTCGCTTGCGTTCAAAGCGATGCCGCGACTCTAGATGCAGCTCAGATGCCGCTCGCAGTTCACGCCGCTATCACTGTTGCGCCAATCCAGACGCCGATCAAAACGGCGCAGTTCACGCAGAAGTATGTTGATATTGTCCCGCCGGTGCATTCCAACTTAACTGCCTCTTTTGGCTATATCAAACAGACCAGAGCGGCGGCAAGCGACGACGCTACGCGAGGCGATGTCACGCTCGACTTCGTCGATGCGGAGATAAGTGACGTGTTGAAGGCGCTTGCAGTGCAAACGGGAGCGAATATCGTCTCCAGCGCAGATGTTAAAGGCAGTGTTACGGTCTCGCTGGCACACGTTACGCTGGATCAAGCACTGGATATGGTGACTCGGCTATCCGGTTTCCACTATGCGAAGGTCGGCGAGACCTATGTGGTTGGCTCGTCAAGCGGCGTAAACGACCTTACCGGCTCCAGTGATGACTCTCAGGTGACGGCGGTCGTGCCGTTTACCTACGCATCTTTCAAAGAACTGGACGGCGCAGTCAAGGAAAGATTTCCGGACCTCATCACCTGCGACGGCAGCGGTATCGATGGATCCCGACAGGGCTCAGGCCTTAATGTCGAGATTCTGTCAGGTGATGCGGCTACTGTCAGCCAGGCGAGAGACCTGATCAATCAAATCGATGCGTCCCTTGGTTCAACGCAGGCGGAACAGACGACGTCGGTATATCGTGTTCAATATGCTTCGATCTCCGATCTGACTTCGATTCTGGCGTCACTTGTCCCCAGTGTCACAGTCACGCTCGGACCGAGTCAGGGCTTCACAAGCAAGGCTCCCTCAGCATCCGGATCATCGGCAGGCGGGAGTTCCGGCGGCTCAGGATCGTCAGGAAGCAGCGAAACCGGCAGCAGTGGTGGGAGTAGTGGTTCAAGCGGAAGCAGCGGCGGATCGTCTTCAGGTGGATCGCAGACACCTTCGACCGGGCCGAACCTGCTGATCCTTACCGGCAGCCTCGCGGATATCACGCGCGCTCAAGGCATCCTTTCTCAGGTCGATGTCCGACCAGCGCAGATCGATTTCGAGGCAAAGGTGACAGAAATCGATATCAATAAGGTCAACAATATCGGACTGAATTGGAACTTCTCCGGCGCGACAACGAGAATCGGCGAAATGCCCGACAATGTCGCCACTCCGCCGCCGACCCTCGGCGCCAACAAGCAGACGAACCTGCTCAGCTTCGGCGCGATTGGACGGACGTCCATCTCGGATTTAGCGACCGTTTCTCTCGACGCTCTGTTGACCAACAACGATGCTAAGCTGCTTGCCGATCCTAACATCTCGGCCGTTGACGGCGAGCCTGCGCAGGTCTTCATCGGCAACACAGTCAACTATGTCCAGTCGATTACACAGACAACCACGGGTGAGGATGTAACAACCGGCAGCGTCCAGGTCGGCGTGATCCTTCGTGTTACCGGCAAAATCGGCGCCGACGGATATATAACGCTCAACATTCATCCTGAAGTAAGCGATATCACCGGTTACCTGAGTGTCCCGGGTGGGGGGTCGCTGCCTCAGGTCGCGAGCCGATACGCCGACACAACTGTTCGTGTCAAGAACGGCGAAACGATCGCCATCGGCGGATTGATCCAGGAAAACGATACGAAGTCCATCAACTCAGTTCCAGGACTCGGCAGCCTGCCGCTGATCGGCAAGTTGTTCCAGGATAGCCAGGACAACAAGTCGCGAACGGAAGTCGTCTTTCTCTTAACCACTAAAGTCAGCAGTTGAGCCGGAACGTCAGGCAATACTTATGCAATCAGCAAGCACCGTCGGAGAGATCTTTGTAACGACCGGGCTTATCACCGAGGAACAACTTCAGCTCGCAATAGACAAGCAGATGCAGCTTAAGACTCCCGAAAAGATCGGAAGTGTATTGGTCTCACTCGGCTTCATTACCGAGCGCGACCAGGTGAGATGTCTTGGAGAGCAGTGGAACGTAACGTATGTCGATCTAACGGATATCACAATTGGACAGCAAGTACTTCGGCGGGTGAGTCAGGAACTCGCTCGGCGATTCAAGGTGGTTCCGATCAAGCTTGAGGAAAACAAGCTGTTTCTTGCGATGAAAAATCCGTTGGATATCTTTGCGATCGACGAGATCAGGCTCATTTCCGGACTCGAAGTCGAGCCGCTGATTGCGACAGAAGAAGATATTTTAGGAGCGATCGCCAACAATTATCGACAGGAGTACAGTTCCACGGAAGCAATGTCGGAAGCAGTAAAAGAATTCGAAGAATCGACGATCACAATCACCGACGGTTCGGGAGACGACGGATACTCAATTGAACAGCTCAAGGAGTTATCCGGCGAAGCCCCAGTGGTCCGGTTGTCAAATATGATCATATCGCGCGCCGTCGCCGATAAGGTGAGTGATATCCATATTGAACCGGCAAAAGATGTTCTGAGGATACGCTACCGTACGGACGGCATATTGCATGACGGTATGGTGCTGCCGAAGCGCGCGCAGTCTTCCCTGATATCGCGGTTCAAGATCATGGCGGACATGGATATCTCCGAAAAGAGATCGCCGCAGGACGGCCGCATTTCGGCGACTGTCGACGGCAAGCCATATGATTTTCGGGTTTCGACACTCCCGGCGGTATACGGCGAGAAGATCGTCATGCGTGTCCTGGACAAGTCGAACATCAGTGTCGGTCTTTCCAAGCTTGGCCTGCTGCCCTACACGTTCGACATATTCGAGTCGCTGATCAGCCGAACATACGGAATCATACTCGTCACCGGTCCCACAGGAAGCGGAAAGTCGACCACACTGTACTCGGTACTTTCGAAGCTTAACAGTCCGGAAAAGAACATCTTAACTATCGAAGATCCGGTCGAGTATGAACTGGCAGGCATCACGCAATCAATGGTTAATACAAAGGCCAACATGACCTTTGCTTCGGCCCTGAGATCTTTTTTACGTCAGGACCCGAACATCATCATGGTCGGCGAGATCAGAGACGCAGAGACGGCGCTAATCGCAATTGAAGCAGCGCTGACCGGGCACCTGGTACTTTCGACCCTGCATACAAACGATGCACCAGGATCGATTGCGCGACTACTGGACATGGGAGTCGAATCATTCCTTATCGCATCTTCAGTGGCCGGCGTACTCGCCCAGCGCCTGTTACGCACGATCTGCCCTAAATGCAAGGAGCCGTACACGCCGCCGCGAGACGCCATAAAGCGACTGGGCATGAGTCTGGACCTGCTGGAAAAAACCGAAATCACCTTTTATCGCGGCCGTGGCTGCGACTATTGCAACGGCTCCGGCTATAAAGGCCGGGTGGGAGTTTACGAGCTGATGACCGTGACAGACAAGGTGCGAGAGTTAATCCTCGCCCGTGCGTCATCTTATGCCATCCGTGAAGCCGCTGTAGAAGCAGGGATGCGCACGTTAAGAGACGATGCGATGGAAAAGATATTGCTTGGCATGACGACATTGGAAGAGTCGTTGCGTGTCATATATGCCGGCTGACGTTGATAAAGGAGAATTGCATTATGCCTGCAGTACAAACCGAAGATCCAAAACTCGACGAGGCCCCAACAAAAAGTATCGAAGAGATTTTGGTGGAATCCGGCGAACTAGCCGCACTCCCGCAGGTAATTTTGAAATTAATCGACCTTACGGCCGATCCTAAGGTATGCGCCGCGGATGTCGAGCGAGTAATACAGACTGACCAGGCGGTAACCGCTCGGGTGCTGACGCTCGCAAACTCGTCGTACTACGGTCTGCCGCGCAGAATATCCTCGGTTCGAGAGGCCGTCGTATTTCTTGGCTTCAAGTCCGTCCGCAGTCTTGCCATGGCGGTTACTGCTTTCAACATGTTTCTCGGCAAGAGTGACAATGCGTCGCTGACCCGACGCGACCTCTGGAAACATTCATTGAATACAGCGCTTTGCACCCGTGTAATCTACAAGTCGCTCAAACCTACAGAGGCAAGCAAGGTGGATCCGGATGAAGCGTTCACTGCGGCGCTGCTGCACGATATGGGCAAAATGGCGCTCGAAACAGCCCTGCCTCAACAATTTGAAAGCGCAATCCAGGCAGCACGAAAATCCGGCTTTCGTATGCATGACATCGAATGCGACTTCCTGCCTTTTTCCCACGCGGTAATCGGCAGCGCGATGGCGGACCGCTGGTCACTTCCGGAAAGTCTGTGCGACACGGTTCTTAACCACCATACGCCGCTTGACTCCCAGGTGAGCGCTGAAGCGACCGCAGTTGTTGCGCTTGCCGACGAGATTGCACAAGGTCTCTTTGATAACGTCTCTCTACCCGAAGATAAAGAAGGACCCGAAGCAGTAAGTAACGCAGCGACGATTCTCAAGTTCAGCAGTGATGAAATTACGGCTATCAACGATGCTTGCAAGATCGAAATAGAAAAGGGAGTCGCTCTTAGTTAGCGTCCCGTAAAATTCCGGAGACATTTAAAATGCCAAACCCACAAAACGATTCAGACGATCTCCTTCAGCCTTTGGAGCTCGTGTCTGACCCGACCATTCATCATATCGGTAACGAGCCTAAAGGGGAAGTCGATTTCTTCAGCACGCAGATTGCTGAGGCGGCGGATGCGATGGACATTCTAATGAAAGCTCGCAGAGACGCTGAAGAAAAGGAATCGGCCTCAAATCAGGTGTTCTCGTCTTTAGGCGGAGCACAGACCCCGCCCAAACTCGCGTTGCTCATGATGGAGAAAGAGATCGAGGAGAACAAGCCCAAGCACACACTGGGAGTTGGTATCTCCAAGGCGCTTCCTGTCGCAGAATCGGCAAATGATGAGGACTCTCCTGCTCCAATTGTTGGGCGTGATAAGACCCTGGCGTCTCTTGCCGACGCTACTGACGATCCAGATAAGCCAACTTTAACGAAAGGCTGGGAGCGTCCAGAAAAAGACGGAAAACTAAAGAGGGATGCAGAGCTCGCAAACCTGCCGCAGAAGGAAGCGGAAACGCTGGAGGCTCTCTCGCTTGCCGACCAGCACGGCGATAAACTCATAAGTCTGAAATCGCTGCATATCGATGAGCTGCTTAAGATGACGGTGGACGCTAGCGCATCGGACCTTCATATTACAGTCGGCCTGCCTCCAATGATTCGTCATGACGGCGCCGTAATTCCTCTTCCTTGCGAAATCGTCACCGCGCGGGACGCACAACGTCTGATATTCGATATTCTCACCGGCGAACGGATCGAAAAATTCGAGCGTACGAAGGAGTTGGATTTTTCTTACGGTGTTAAAGGGGTCGGCCGGTTCCGGTTTAACGTATATCGACAGCGTGGCAGCGTCGCCGCCGCGATGCGCGTCATTCCGCAGAAAGTGCCAACTCTCGACAGTTTGCGTCTTCCAGCAGTCCTGCGCCAACTCACACACAAGCATTCCGGCTTGATTTTAGTCACAGGCCCAACGGGTTCAGGAAAATCGACCACGATTGCCTCGATGATCGATGTGATCAATTCGGAACGAGAATCGCATATCATGACGATCGAGGATCCGATCGAATATTTGCACTCGCACAAACGGTGCATGGTAAATCAGCGAGAACTTGGCAGCGACACCGACTCTTTCAACAATGCATTAAGGGCGGTCCTTCGCGAGGACCCCGATGTCATTCTCGTCGGCGAAATGCGCGACCTTGAGACGATAGCTGCGGCTATCACATTGGCCGAAACAGGGCACCTTGTATTCGGGACTCTGCACACGCGCTCCGCACCGGCGACGATCGACCGCATTATCGACGTGTTCCCATCGCATCAGCAGGATCAAATTAGAACTCAATTGTCGACGTCTCTGGAAGCAGTCGTAGCTCAACAACTTATGCCGAAGATCGGCGGAGGACGAATTGCCGCAATCGAGATAATGGTCGCGACAAGCGCTCTCAGAAACCTGATTCGTGAAGGAAAAACGCATCAGATTTACAGCGTGATCGAAACCGGACACCAGTACGGAATGCAGGCAATGGACCGTGTCTTATCCGATCTGGTGCGGACAGGAGTCATCACTAAAATGGAAGCGCTTCCTCGTGCGATCGACCCTCAGAACTTTGAGCGATTAGTAAAGATGGCCTAACAAGAATAACTCCGAAATAGTTCGAAAAAAGTAGATGCAAAATTGATTTGCATTCCCTGCGCCTGTATGTTATACTTGCACTGTTTACCTAAGTGTTATTTCTGCGTTAACACCAGGTTTCGGCCAGTTCTAGTCAAAACGGGAGGCACCAGGCAAGTCAATGCTACAGGGAAAGGTGAAGTGGTTCAGTGACGCCAAAGGATATGGCTTCATTGAAGTGGAAGGACGCAAAGACGTCTTCGTACACTATTCGGCAATTCAAAAGCAGGGCTACAAAACACTTGCTGAAGGAGAAATCGTTGCATTTGAAATAGAAGACGGACAGAAAGGCCCACAAGCCTCTCACGTTGCTATTTCCGACTCCACCACCGCTGAAGCGGCCGCCGAAACACCAGTTTCGGTCGAAGGTTAATATCTTTAACAAAACGGCTGTCTCAGTCCTTTAGATCTTTGTACTAAACCAGTTCACGCAGGTCCGTGTGATAGTTGATCCAAATGGAATTGCCACTCTACGCGTTAAGCCAGAGTGGCCTTAGTTATATTTGACCCCGCTGATTACGGAGTCCGTCGCACAAATCCACCCTAGACTAGCCGCTGGAGCGTCCATCCGGGTAAACTGAGAGGCAGAACTATGCCTACCCCGAGTACACCTGCCCAGCCACAGCAAAAAGAGCCGCTTATTACGCCGGAAGCAGATCGCGCCTTAATTAAAATTATGGTCGCGTATGGCGGCACGTTTGTAGTGCTCTTTATGCTGGCTCCCCTTGCAATTGCATTCGCCAACGAAAAGGGTAATCCGCTCTTCCCGATCCATCGTTCACTCGATACTGCGTCGACGTTGGTAATCATGTTGCCATTTTTCCTCGGTATTAACGCGATGAACAACGCCCGTCTCAAGTTCGCCCGGCGATACGCGTCTGAGGAAAATTGGAAAGGAGTATACGGCGCTGCCGAATCGTTTGCCCAGCTCGGGCAAAACTGGATGGACCGTACCGGCGAGGCCCACTATTGGCTTGCAATCGCGCAGGAGCGATTGGGGCAGAAGGCCGAAGCAGAAAAATCTCGGAAATTCGTCACCAAGTATCGAGCAAGTGGAGAGTGGGCGCTGAAGCTGCGAGAAATCGAAGCCGGCCGAGCGCCGCGAAAGATCAGCGAGATTAAGGCCTCCAAAGGGGATGCCCGAGGAAAACTGCTTAAGGCAAAGCGACGGTTTTAGACTGCGAAACAGCAGGAACGACTAAGGAGCATTCATAAATGGATATTACCGAAAGGTATCAAACCCGAACAGGAAAGACTTACCTTATCAAACTGACCTACAACGAGCGCATCGGCGAACGGCAAAAGGCCGATGACTTTGTTCAGTCGCTCAATGTAATCGATACCGAGTCAAAGTCGGAGATAGCCCTGCCGATTACGGCGGCAAAGTTCTCGACATACGAACGGTTCACGTCCTTCGGCTCCTACTGCGCAATAAACTACCAGGGCGTTCGCGATGCGGCGATCAGCGGACTCAGAACTAAAGTGCTGACACGTGTCGAGGACATGCTGGAGCAGCTGAATTAGGTGAGAAATGTGTGGACAAATGGCGGAGCAAGAGCCGGATCTTTACGATCAAACAATTGAGCTGGGCAAATCGCTCAAGGCAATCTCCGACCGCGATCCAGACGGTAAACCCTCGTCAACCGCAGCGGCGGCTTTTACCAGTTGGCTAACTGCCGTGGGAACATCGAACAGCGAACCGCGCTACTTCGCAGATGTTGCCGAAAACTACGATATTGGGTCGAACCTAAATAAAGATCTCTTTACGATCTTCGAGATGCTGAATCCGTATGTCGAATTCCCTGAACCGGCGGAAGAAGAACCGCCGCGGACTTTCATCGGCTTGCCGATGGCTTAGCGCTCATGCGCGGCGGCTCTAGAGAGTAGCCGCGAATTGAGTTGCCTCAGCCTCATAGTTAGCAAACGGGTTCTTGAGGTCCAGGTGGCGGCGCTTGTTGATGTAGATCAGATCCCAGTCGATAACATAATCGCGGGAACCCATCGCCAGCAGTTTGTCTATAACAATACCCCTGCCCTTCGCCCGAGTATCTTCCGGCGGCTTACTCATGCCTTCGTAGATCTTCAAGTCGTTAGTTATTCGCTTTATCTGTCCCGACTGCTCCAGGCCGTAGTAAAGCCCGGTATCAGGATTAACATTGTGATATTCCAGGTCGAGTGAATGCAGAATATCGTCGCCCCACTTCACATCCGGCTCTGCTTCCATAAAGTCTTCCAGCAACTTCTTTTTCGCAACCCAGTCGAGCCGATCTGAGAGCTTCATCGGATCCTTTTCCAGCTGGTCGAGCGTCTCCTTCCACTCAGCCAGGAGTACGTCCGTCTGCTGATCCCGGCCTGAATAATGCTGTTCGGCCGCTTCGAGATAGAGACGCTGTAGGTCGACTGCAGGAATTGTTCCGCCCTTCTTCCTTCGGACATTCCACTTCCACGAAGGATCACGAGAGACTTGCTTGAGGGCCTCAAGCGGATCGGCGATTTCAACATCTTTTGGCAGGAAATTATCCTCAATCAGGTCCAAGACAAGACTTGTCGTGCCGACTTTCAGAAAAGTGGCATATTCCGACATGTTGCATTCGCCAAAGAGGATATGCAAGCGATGCAGGTTCGAGTAGTTGTAGTATGAGTCCCACTTCGGGTTGATGATCGCGCGGTTGAAGCGGACGCGTCCAGAGATCGTTTTGACAATGTGGTCGGCACGCTGTGATAGCTGGTAATCGATTGTGGGATCGATTTCCACTCCGTAGAAGTTACCGACCCATTGATAGTCCACTTCATAGTCGGAGATGGTCATGATATTGTTTTTCAGGCTTTTGTAGTTGAGCCTGTGTCCTCCGACCCTGCCGACACCCGCAAAAATCTGGCGTGTGACGAGGAACGGCAGAAGCGACGAAAGCGCTTCCAGGAAAAATCGGTCGTCAATACCTACCAGATAGTTTTCGTGACATCCGAACGTGTGGCCTCCGAAGTGGTCGACGCTGTTCGAGTGAAAGGAAACTTGTTTATCGAGGCCTAGTTCGCGGAGTATGCGCTGCAGGAGAACCCTTCCCGCTTTGTCGTA
>PLAD01000034.1 GCA_003134215.1 Armatimonadota bacterium | reverse complement strand
TTCCCGGAGCGGGCCGCGCTCGAGATCCTGCATCAATCTCGGTATTTGGATTGCGGCGGCGAACATGAACGCTCCCTTGGCGATGTTTACTCTCCGGTATTCTCCCGCCCACTCATAGATCTCCCCGAGCCAGAGTTGGTCCATCCGGCGGAAATCACCGGCTGTGAAGCGCTGATCCACCCGCGTTTCGTCGATTATCTGCTGGGTCGCCATCAGCAATGCTGCGGATTCTCTTCGCTCGAGCTCCCGCACTGAGGTGGTTCCGAGCCGATTGCGGAGTACACGGCCGCGTGAGCCAGGTTGAAATTCGGCCTCCGGACCAAAGGCATCATAGCGTCCAGCCACTGTGAAACTTTCGATTGGCGGCGACCCGGCTACTACTCTTCGCTTTCTTGGTGAGCATCACATCCGAACGACCGGTACCCTTCATTTACCGACCACGTGAAGAAGCTGCCTTCCCTGAATCCGCTCGAGCCAGCGTAGCACCGCGTTGCCGCGCCCGGTTGTCTCCAGCCTTACGGTGCCGTCCGCGCGGACCGCGACGCGAGTCTTAAGTCGACGACCACGGATGTAGTCAGCTTCGAAGTGCAGTTCGCCGCGCACGAATCGCAGTCCCTGGATGAAGTCCGCAACCGTGAATTCGTCTTTCTCATGGTAATCGATAGATGACTGATTCCGGGGTTTCGCCTCTTCGAAGGACAACACGCCGAGCGTAAATATAAATCCGAATGCACCCCACTCGACGGTATCCTCCGCCACGTCGTCCTCATCCTGGTCGTCCTCGCCCTCCAGCGCGACAAACTTGAGCAGCAGCCGCATGCCGAATTCCGCTTCGTCGAGCGCCGCCAACACCTCCTCCTCGACGACACGAAACGCCACCTGCAAGCCAGTCTTTAGCAACTCGTGACCGATCATTTCCACAGCGCATCCGAGGGTTTCGCGACCCTATAACAATACCACGAGCGCACCCAATGCCATCAGGCTGGCTCCGGTCGACGGCTGTCACTTGTGGCGCGATCCGATATTCATCGCCACGACGGATACAAAAGACTTCGATGTCGAAATCGGCTATTGAACCCTGGCCCTGCCACGACCGCACCGCGCAGTGCGCTCTGGAGCGCAAACTTTGGATTTCGCGCTGTAAGTCCCGTTCACGCCGATTTCTCGAACATGCTCAGCCGTTGCACAAACACACTATTCTTGCTCCCCGTCATCCACAGGTGTTCAGTAGCGCGCGTCATGCCTACGTACAGCAAACGCGCATCCTCGACAACCTCTCCCTCCTTGTAAGGCATGAACCCGAGACCTGCGATGGCCACAATGGGAAATTCCAAGCCCTTGCTGCTGTGTAATGTCATTATTTTTACGCTATCACGCAGAGAATCGAATCGCTTAGCATTCCTGTCGCTCAGCCAATCATAAGGTATCTTCATGAGATCGAGTGTCTGCGTGATTTCAGCGGCTATGAATCCCGCCTTGTATAGGATCGCCATCTGATTCCACGGCGTAGTTTGCTGATGCAACCATGACAGTTGCTCTGCAATATGCTTCGCTTCCGCCTTGAGTGATCCCAGTCGCACGAATTGCGGCTTTGCTCCATGGCGCCCTGCCATTTCTGGTTTGACCAATGGGACGCCGTCTTCCTCCGCGTCAACGGGCGTCAATATTTCCCTGGCAAAGGAATATGCACAATCAAGAATCTCGTTGGTATTGCGGTAGTTCACCCGAAGAATCGTCGTGCGACCTTGAGCCTGGATGCCAACGCTCTTGAAGCTGAAATTGCCAGGTCGCTTCTTTCCGTAGATGGACTGGGCATCGTCGTAAAGCAGCAATAACGAGTTGGACGCAGGGTCGATCATTTGAGTAACCAGCTTGAACCAATCGGGTTCAAAGTCGTGCCCTTCGTCAATGAGCACCGCTCCATACTGCGCTCGCGGAATTTGGCCACGTTCCACCGCGCTACTGACTGTTGCTACCAACCTCTCGAAGAAGCCATCTCCCTCTAGCGGCTTTGGCACGTGATAATGCGTAATCTGATCGATGCACCAGCGATGGAAATTACGAACGACTACCTGCTCTGCAAGGCCTCGCGCGGCCATTAATTGTTCCAATTTTGCCGCCAGGACTACGTTGTAGCAGAGTATCAATATCGGCTTATCCAGTGTCTTTGCCAGTTGCTCGCAGCGGAAGCCCAGTATGAGCGTTTTTCCCGAGCCGGCGACGCCGTGAATTACTCGATGTCCATCTCCCAGGCTTCGAGCCAGCTGTTCTTGCTGCAAATCCATGACGCGCAAGAGCGTGTCGCCAATGGATTCGTCCTTTGCACCTGTCTCTGCTTTTTCGAACAGGCTGCCTTGCGAAATGCGGAGTTCCGGAAATAGATGCCATCGAATTCGCTCGACCTGGGGCAATGTGAGCGTATGCAGAAACTCTACAGTGAACATCCCCCACAACCGTTGTTGAAACTCTTCGGCCTCGGCCCCTTCGATAATCTCGTCCTTGCAGATAACCAAGTGTGACGGCAA
>PLAD01000196.1 GCA_003134215.1 Armatimonadota bacterium | reverse complement strand
CGCACCCGCTGCACAAGGTGACCATCATCCCGCGCGGACCATCACTCGGTTCGACGATGTCGCTCCCCAAAGAGGACATTCTTAATTATCGCAAGAAAGAATTGCTGGACACCATCACCATGACGATGGCCGGGCGCATTGCCGAGGAAATCATTTCCGGCGACATTTCCAGCGGCGCCTCCAGCGACATTCAACAGGCCACCTCCATCGCCCGCGCCATGGTCTGCCAGTACGGCATGAGCGACAAGATCGGACCGCTGACGGTCGGCGGTCGGCACGGAAACCCGTTCCTTGGTCGCGACTGGATGGAGGAGCGAAATTACTCCGATAAAGTCGCTCTTGAAATCGACCAGGAAGTCCGCTTCATTATCGACCAGTGCTACGACCGTGCACGCACGATCCTGACTGAGAACCGCGACAAGATGGAAGATATCGTCCGCGTCCTTCTCGAAAAGGAATCGATTGAGCGCGAGGAGTTCATCGAGCTGATGCAGGGAGCAAAGGCGCCGGCGGGCGAGGAAACCACGCCTCCTGCAGCCCCGACAGCCACTGTGGAAGCGCTGCCGCCGCAAAATGATAAACCTAACCCTGTTCGGTATCCAAATCTCCGAGCAGAGCCAGGCGTCGCTTAGTCTGAACCGGTCCGGAGAGATTGTAAGCGATCTCTCCGGACTCAATTTTATTTATGGATAACACGAATTACCGCTACCGACTTTCCCGCCTCGTCAGAACCAAATCTTCGGAGATCTTCCTGATATGGGAAGAGGACAGAAGGATCGGTCAGCTTGACGTCCACTATGCACAGGATACGATCCACGGAACCCTGGTTTTAGAAGCGGACCTCACTCCGGAAACGGAAGAAGAGCTGCTTTCGCAGATCGATGAAGATATCATATCGTCGTATATGCCTTCCTTCGAGCGCGAAGACTTCCTGGTAACAGTTTTCCGAGGCGAAGAAATCTCTTCCTATACTGATTCGTCCGGCGCATTGGACGATATGGAAGACGAATTTGCTCCCGGCGACGAAGATGACGACGACGACAGCTAACACGCCGCCGTCGTCTGCCCTCAAAACAATCAGTCCATCCCGGCAGTAATACCTGTCAACCTCCCTCAAATTCCGCCTCTTAAGTACCGATAATCCAGTAAGTCATTTTGTTGACGGCTCGCATTTTTTTCGATATTCGATAGAAAAGAGCCGCAACCAATTATCGTTGACGCCTGTTTTGATGAGTCAACGAAGCCCGGTCTTTTAATATGCGCCAAAAAGTTTCGCTGAAGATACTGATCGCCACTTCATCGGTGATTGTCTTTTGTATGCTGCTGATCACGCTCTTCGCGTGGCAGATGAATTGCCGGCATGCCGATGAGACAACCGAAGGAGTACGTCAGACCCTTCTCAGCTACCTCTCTGCAGACCTTTCCAACAGCACCCCTGAAAACCTGGTTTCGTCGGTCAACGACATTATCTACAAGTCGCCTTACAGCGGGGTGACGATCAACGCGATTACCACAGTCAATCAATCGGGACTGACTTCGAGGTGGTATGCAAGATCGCGTTCGGACAGTCAGGCTCAAGCGGATATCGGATATTACTTCAGCAAAATTCCAGTCTTTGATCAGTTCACGTTGTCCGGCCAGAATCTTCCTGAAGCGCTGCAGATGGACAATATATCGTCCATTACCATTAAAGCCGACCTATCTCGACTTCGCGCGCAGAACGGCGACTCCTTTGCTCAATTGCTGGGCATTGAACTGCTCTTATTTGCTGTCAGCAGCGCTGCCCTGTTTCTCGGCCTGCGCCGTTGGGTTAATCAGCCCCTCGACTCGATCGTCAAAGTGACTCAGGCGATCTCGTCGGGCAACCAGGACATTCGGCTCTCAATCAACCGCCAGGACGAATTCGGGTTAATTATGAGTCATGTCAATCATCTGATCGACACAATGCTGGCCGCCCAGTTTCAGGCGGACACTGACGGTCTGACTCAGCTTTTCAACCATCGATACCTGCAGGAAAAGACATCGGAGCTGATCGCAAAGGCCGAGACCTATCAGGGCACGCTTGCGGTTTTATTGATCGACCTTGATAAGTTCAAGTTGCTCAACGACACTTATGGTCATCTTGTAGGAGATCGGTTTCTGCAGCACACGTCCGCCCTGCTGAGGCGCGCGGTGAGCCTCGACGGTTTTGTCGGGCGGTACGGTGGGGACGAGTTCCTGGTGGTGCTGCCGAATGTCAACCATCACGAGGCGCTCGATGTGATGGCGAGAATACGCGAAGAGTTGACTGAGCAGAAGTTCTCGCCGCATCCTCTGGTCGAACCGCTTCCGATCTCCTTCAGCATGGGACTGGCGACGTATCCCGGTAACGGTTCGAATACGAAGGAGCTGATTGCTTTCGCTGACTCGGCCCTCTACGCTGAGAAGCAAGGCGGATTCAACATAGTCGAATTTATACGCAAGATTGAAACGGACTATGCCAAGAGCGAGCGCAGCGATCACGAGCTCAGCCGCGCGCACGGCGGATGTTTCGGAGTCCTTTTCAACCTGGTTGTCGCAATCGACAAGCGCGATGCTTATACGAAGTTCCATTCTGAGCACGTCGCCTCATGGGCGGTGCGCCTGGCCCAAATCCTCGGACTCGATGCAGAGGTCCTGCTGATCCTCAAACTTGCCGGACTGCTGCACGATGTCGGAAAAATAGGTGTTCCAGACTTCGTTCTTCGCAAGCCAGGCGCCCTTACCGCTGAGGAATATGATATAATGAAGGGCCACGTAACGCTTTCGGAACGACTGATACAGGAGATCCCGTATCAAGAGCAAGTACTGGCTGCAGTGTCGTGTCATCACGAGCGCTGGGACGGACAGGGCTATCCACACGGACGTGCTGGAAAAGAGATGCCGCTTACCGGCCGCATTCTCGGGATAGTCGATGCCTTCTCGGCAATGAGCCTTGACCGCCCATATCGTACGGCCCTTTCACTGGAAGTCATTTGTGAGCGACTCATGGCTGGAAGCGGGACACAGTTCGACCCTCAATTAGTTTTGCCGTTCGTCACGGAACTCCGCAAAGTCGGCGATCCGAAGATGGTTATAGATCTGGCAGTGGATCGTAGTCTCAACCGCGACAAAAACGCGGAAGATGTCGACGATCTTCGAAAAGCGGCATAATCTGCCGCTGTTATCCAGATTCGACGCAAAATTCGAAACATCTGGTCGTCGTGGCACTTCCTGTTGAAGCTTCTGCCGCTGGCATTAATCCCAGCATTAGAGGAAGAGGAAATTTATGGCCGGCATGGACAATTCGGTGCAGAGCGGCGATCGTGCAAAGCCCGCACATGTCAGACTGATCGAAGTACTTATCTCCCACGGGGCTCTGACACAAGATGCTGTGACAGCGGCGATGGACAAACTGCGCGAGAGCGGCGACGCGCGCGGCGTGCTGAACGGGCCGGCGTTGCTGCGGCTTGGTTTGGTTGGCGAAGAAGATATCACGAAGGCGCAGGCTGCGCTGATGGGTGTCGGCTACGCAGCTCCTGAACTGCTGACAGACCCGTCTAGCGGAGCGCCGGAAGTTTTAGCCCTCATTTCCCCGACCCTGGCCAACCAGTACGTCGTCTATCCAATCGGACGATCGTCGGATGGGAAACGGCTGCGAGTAGCAGCCGCCCAGTGGACCCAGCCGGCGTTTGACGCTTTACAAAGCATGACCAAGGAATTCGATCTGCGAGTCGAGCCTATGCTCGCCACGGAGCGCCTCGTCAGAGCTGCGATCAAAGCGCACTACGAGAACGCCCCAGCCCAGAAGCCGGTCCGACATGCTGTTCCGGCGGTTGTCGACAATCAGCCTTCCACAATGCGCGGCGGCGCAATCCGTCCGTCGGAAGTACTCAGTGTCGCCGCATCTCCAGTGATCCTGCCGCCCGGTGCTAGTCCGCTCGACCCAAACGGAGACGGCGGGGATATCGACGGTCAGGAGTTCTCGGTCGATCAACCGATCATTATCCAATTCGTCAACAAGATCATCTCCGATGCAATCACCCACAGGGCCAGCGATATCCACTTCGAGCCGCGCCGTGACCGCCTCGAAATAAAGTACCGTGTCGACGGTTCACTGCACACCGTCGATGAGGTTCCAAAGAGCTTCCAATCCGCCTGTGTCTCCCGTATTAAGGTCATGGCGGAGATGAATATCGCCGAACGACGGGTGCCGCAGGACGGTCGTATTGGGGTTCGCATCTCAGGACGGACAGTCGACCTTCGCGTTTCTTCTCTGCCAACCCAGTTCGGCGAAGCGGTCGTGATGAGAATTCTCGACAGATCGTCGATGTCGCTCGATATCAACGACCTCGGATTTGAGGAGCGGAATCTTCGAACGCTGCGTTCGGTGATTTCGAAGCCTCACGGTATTTTCCTTGCTACGGGTCCGACCGGGTCGGGAAAGACGACGACCCTCTATGCGGCGATCCAGTCGATCAAGGCGCCGGATATCAATATCATTACCTGCGAAGACCCGATCGAGTACGACCTCGACGGGATTCGGCAGTCGAATGTTAATGAAAAGGCGGGCCTCACTTTTGCGAAGCAGCTTCGCGCGATTCTGCGACAGGACCCAGATGTCATCTATGTCGGTGAGATTCGCGACCCTGAGACGGCTGAAATCGCCTTTCGCGCCGCGCTGACCGGCCACCTGGTATTCAGCACGCTGCACTGCAACGACGCTGCAGGCGCTGTCACCCGCCTGCTGAACATGGGAGTCGACCCGTTCCTTATCGCATCGTCGGTTATCGGAGCGATGGCGCAGAGATTGGTTCGAAGAGTCTGTTCAAACTGCGCAAAACCCTATCGTCCGCGACCGGAAGAGCTTGCTTCGCTGGGTATCGACCCGGCTGTCGACGATCTCTCAAGGGCGACATTCAGGAGAGGCGACGGTTGTGCGGCCTGCGACAAAACCGGCTATCGCGGCCGCTGCAGTATCCAGGAGCTGATGATCATGGATGAAACGATCCGTCAGTTGACTCTGGATAAAGAAACAGCGACGAAGATAAGAACTGCTGCGATGACGTGCAGCACCAATCCCATGATCCCGATGCGTCGCGACGGCGCCGTGAAGGTGATGAAGGGTATCACGACGTTCGACGAGATCCAGCGCCGTGTTTTCATCTCCGACGGCGAAGATTAGGTTTACGCGGCCTTGCGCCGTGCGCCATCGACAGAAACAAGCTCCAGCCGGCGCTGAAAGCCGGCTGGGATCATGATATCCAGCGGCATATACTCGAACAGGTCCGACCGTCGGCAAACCCAGACTGCTCCGCCCAGCATAATCAGGCCGATCACGAAGCCAACTGCAGCGAACAGATCTGCCAGGTCGCTCTGCATTCCATTCCAGTACCAGAACCGAACGTCGTGATGCCCGGTCGGGAGCCACACCGCTTTGAACGCCGTATCTGCACGATCGATCCGTATTGTCTTCCCATTGTCCGACGCGTGCCAGCCCGGGCTGTAAGAATCGTCGTAAATAAGCCATGCACCAGGGGACTGAGTCACATCCACCGATGCCGTCAGCCCATTGCACTGGAAATCCCGAACCAATACCGTACCGGCTGACGCAACCGAACGAACGGCCTGAGCAGGAAGAGGCGAAGTTGTCTGAATGACAGCAGAGTACGCCGGGTCATCAATTCGGGCCAGGAGCGTTGCCGCCGACTGGTCGGTCGAGGCTGCTATGGCCCTATTCAGTAAGCGCAGTTTAGGTGCGGAAGCGCCGACAACGGATTCGAAGCGCGGCCCGGACGGCGGCAGCGCGGCAAGGAGGTCGGCGGCTGCTTTTGCCTTAACATCCCACCTTAGTTGTGTGTAGTCCTGATCGATGTCGCTGAACTCGAGTGACATCCCATAGACGATTTTATCGTTCGAAGGTCCGTAAATGACGTTATGCGAAGCGATCTGAAGTGGTGTCACCGGCCCGCTGGTCCGCTTCGGAGCGTAGTCGAGCGCACGGGCATTCATCACAATCAAGTCACGCTCAGAGTTGGCCGGATAGAGCGGGAACGAGCGGTAGACCACCTCTTGATAGCTTGCGAGGTCGAGGACGACTGCGGCGGTGAGTAAAGCGGCGATTATCTTCTTAGAGCGGACGGGGATACCGTCAAACTTGTGCGCTGAACTCAAACCATAGAGAATCGCAGCGAAGCTCAGGCAGATGCTTGTGAGATAAAAAGCGAACCGAGCGGCGCCGAGGCGATCCCACCCTTCGGTCATACTCCAAAGCTCTGGTCCCGACGCGAGCGCTGAGCCGGCGATGGTCAAGGCCGACAGACTGACACGGCTCTTCAGCGACGATGCCGGCCAGCTCAGGAACTCATCGAGCGTGAAGCCGGCGCAGAATATCGCCGCAACCTTGGCAACGCCGAGTGTTACTCCGATCAGTCGGAAGTAGGACATCAGCGGGAAGAAGTAGACAGTGCGTGCGAACAGCCCGCCTGCGGACAGGGCGACCACTGTCGCCATGACCACGAGAAACATCAGGTGGGAGGCACGGCGAAGCCAGAGCATTGAGACGAGAGCGAGCAGGAATGGAAAGAAACCGAAGTAAACCGTGCAGTTGAAGTTATAGCCGCCGAACTTCAAGCCCGGAAGGTTTCCGGAAACCAGGCTCTGTGTCAGCTTCACCGAATCCAAGACTCCGCCGTAAGTCAAGAACTGCGAGATCGGCACTTTGCCTGTATGCGCTTGTCGGCCGGGAGCGACGATCGACATGTTGTCGGGCATATGGATGACGAACATTCCGACCAAGGCGGCAAGGAGAACTAATGCGGTGAACACGGCGATGGAGCGAGCGCTGAACGGCCGCATCAGCATGAATACTTTATGCCGGACAATTCCAAGAGTGATGAACATCACGGCAGTGACAAAGAGATAGAAGGCGATAAAGTATGGAGGCCCGGCGTAAACCCACGCGAGTATGACCAGCCCTGCGAGCCAGAGATACTCGATCGCCCCCTTATCGTAAAACCTCAACAAGCAAAAGGCGACCCAGGGAAACATGTAATAGATGATCAGGTTGAAGCCGCCCTGAGTATTCCATACGGTGCAAAGGGCGGCGGCGGCGCAGACAACCCAGGAAATTGAGCGCTCTTGATAAATCTGACGTGCGCAGGCATAAACGCCGGTGACGAAGACGATCTCGTCGAGGACAATCACAGACTTGAACACATCGGCGACGTTCGCTATTTTCAGTCCCGTGCCGACAACGCAGGCAACGTAGCCAATCGGGCCTTGAAGCCAGTACATATACGACGGCTGGCCGTAGAAGATGTACGGATACCAGTGGGCCCACGTGTGGTGGAACGTTAGCTCGGAGTACTGAATAAAAAACTGCTGGAATCCGAACAGAGTATCTTCGCAGGGAACGAACCGCTGGTTGTAGGCGGGGATATTGATCGCAATTGTCAGCGCAAAAATAGCGATCAACTCCCAGTTGATTCGCTTCAGCATGCTGTAATTCCGTGTCTAGCCGGGAGCATTTGGCAGATGGCCAGCGGATACTTCCGAAACTGTAATGTGACGCTCACACGCTCAATTGTCACACAGAGCGAGTCGAATATCACAAAGAAATGATGGGGTCAAGTCGTTTCGGCGATGACAAAGGATGTTGCGTAACTATCGGCGTGAGAAAGGCTGACATGAAGGCGAACGCCGGGCGGCAGCTCCGCACCGTTGATCAGCCGCACCAGCGGAGCCGGCGAGCCGGTTTCTTTCCATACTTCGACCTGGGTGACGAGGAGTTTCGGTAGAACCGAAGTGAGAGCCTTGACTGTCGCCTCTTTCGCTGCGAAGCGTGCGGCAAAGTTTCGCGCCGGCTTCGCCTGCGAAAGACAGTATTCTGTCTCCTGGTCCGTAAAAAGGCGTATTAGCAGCCGGTCGGTTTTTTCTCCCGGCTCGAACCGTGCTATGGTTTCGATATCGACCCCGACTCCGATGATGCTCATCGGTCGGCCTCGTAGCCGGATTCCGCAGTAGCGGCGAGTTTTCCGCTTCGCTGGGACCGGATAACAATTTTATTAGGCGAACCGCATGACCGGCACTCGGCATTGGCAGAAGTGATTTCTCCGGCCATCAGCTCTTCATTCAAAATGTGAATAATATCGGCCTGACAACAGAAGCAGGAGACAGATACCGTACTCTTCGGAGCTGCGCCCCCCTGCCCTGCTTGATCCGGATGAAAGCGAAAGTGGACAAAGATGCGGCCAAAATTTTCATCGTCCTTTTCCACGCGGTGGTAGAGGGGTTTAATTTCCGGCCGTTCGAGAAACCGCAGGACGGTTTTCTTCAGTGCGCCCGATCCTTTGCCGGGAATAATTTCAACTTCAGACGCTCGCTTGGAAACCGCCTCCAGGATGATGTCGTTCAGCCCCTGCTCGATCTTACGTGAGTCTGAGAATATGGGATGCAGGTCAAGTTTGAGTTTCATAAAGGTTGTGCGACAGCGCTGTTACTATTATGGCCAACAACGGCCGTGTTAGAGCTCGACAAATTCGAGCACTCCGCCAGCCTGTTTGTGGAGCGGCGATCCAGGGAATAACATTACAGCTCGGTAGTCGATGTAGAGTCAGTGGAAGGCGCCAGTATGAGCACACAGGGTAACTCCGAAGAAGCAGTCGCCAAGATTGTCGATCCTGTTGAGTATTCAAATAAGCTCATTGAGCGGATTCTGGATCTCTTTCCAGACGTCGACAGCACCGAATTCGCCCTCTTAAGGGGTCTCCAATTCGAACTCCTCAACGGCAATCTTTTCGCTGTCTACGAGTCTGCCGAACACAATGGACGAGAATTCTTCCCGATCGAGCATCGCAGGGACCTACGGGAGTTTCGCCGAAAATACGGCCTGAAGGCGATCAAGCGTTCAAACACAGACAATTCCCGCGCAGCATAAACTCGTTTATCGGTTGCTATTGGAAGCCCGCCAATAGCGAATCCGACAACGCAGGATGTTGTTGAAGAAACGGCGTACTACCTGAATATGTTTGAGGTCGAAGGCGGACACAACAACTTGCTTTCGGATGCAATATACATTTCGAGCGGATTCAACGGGTGTTAAAGATTGCAAGTACAACAAGCGAAACATCGTTCACATTCAATCAAAGTCAAGTAAATTTCACGTTATTCGATGCAGAGGGGGACATTCGCTCAACTTTCGAAACCTATTGGCGTATTGAGCACGACTTCGACGGTTAGGACGACTGCTTAATAATGGTCTGAAACTCCCTAACTTTCTAGCATTATAAGCTAGGCTGTTCGGAGTGTCCGTTAGATCGGGAGAGCTTCAATTCGCGATTACATCATTTCGATAGACATTAAGAATATATCACTCGTACCGCTGCACCTTCGGCTCCCCGGCTCGTCGACGGACTGGAACTTTCTCCTATTCCGTCATGTATACCACTCCCGTATGGTATACTTAAACGGTTGTTTTGTGACGGCGGATGTGTTTCATTCACGTTCGGCGTCCATCTTACACTCGTCTGGACGAGCTGCTGGTGTCTGAATCTTTATCGATCGGATGGCTTGCTCGGTTGAAGGACGGGGACGAATAAACTAAGGGAGAACTCTATTGTCCGCATTAGCAATGAAGGACCTGCTCGAAGCAGGCGTCCACTTCGGTCACCAGACCCGCCGTTGGAACCCCAAGATGAAGCGTTACATCTATGGCGGCCGCAACGGTATCTACATTATCGATCTTCACCAGACGCTCAAGCTCTTTGATGATGCGTATGAGTTTGTCAAGGAAATCGCCGGAAACAACGGTACGCTTCTTTTTGTTGGAACGAAGAAGCAGGCGCAGGATGCAGTTGCCGAAGCGGCGAAGCGGTCCCGCCAGTACTATGTCAACAGCCGATGGCTGGGCGGCATGCTGACCA
>PLAD01000079.1 GCA_003134215.1 Armatimonadota bacterium | reverse complement strand
ACAACGGTAAAGCACAGGCCGATTACAATCATTGGACGTGCACCCATTCGCGGATAGAGCCAACCAGCCATGAGCAGCATCACCATCATTACGAGCGATCGGGGCATGAGCGACAGTCCGGACTGAGTGGCAGTGTAGCCAAGGAGATCCTACATGTACTGAGGGAGAAGAAAGAGGCTGGCAAAAAGGCCGATACCGAGGACGCACCCGATTGCGCTTCCGGCGGCGAACGACTTGTTCTTCAGAATTCGCAAGTCCACTGCAGGGTTTTTGGCGGTCAGTTCTCTGTAAATAAAAAGTATCGCGGTGATTGCCGAGATGACAGTAAAGGCGACGATAAACGGTGATTGAAACCAATCATCCTCCTGGCCTTCTTCGAGCACAGTCTGCATGGTTGACAGGGCGAGGGCTAGAAAACAGATCCCCCATCCATCAATTGGAAGCTTAACCCCGCCCTTTGCGTAGTTAGGATCTTGCAAAAAGCGCAAAGCAAAGAGGAAGCCGATGATGCCGATCGGCAGGTTNNACGCCGGGCCGAAGAGAACGACGAATCCGAAGAAGCCCATAGCCAGCGCCTGCTCTTCCGGCGGAAAGGCTTCCCGAAGGATCGCCTGCGCCAGCGGTTGGAGCGTCCCTGCTCCAAATCCCTGAACGACGCGCCAGAAGATCAACTCATCCAAACTTCGCGACATACCGCACATTACCGAGGCGGCGGTGAAGATAACGAGGCTGGTAAGGTACACATTCTTCCTGCCAAATCGAACTGACAGCCAGTTGGTCAAGGGCATGAGAATGACTACTGAGATCAGGTATCCGGTGGATATCCAGGTGATCTCTTGCTGTGTCGCCCCGAGGTTACCCTGTATATTGGGAAGTGCGACGTTGACGACGCTGGAATCGATCACGCTCATCAATACTCCAAACATCACCGAAAGTGAGATCAGGTATTTATTTGCTGTCGGTTCGGGCTTGTCATCTTTCGGTGACGCCGCATCACGGGTTGTCCGCAGCGGCGCTTGTCTTAGTGCTTTATGCCTTCGGGCAGGAGTTGATGTAGCCATTAATTACTTATAAAACGTGTTCACTCAGTTCACCGACCCCCGGGCCAACAACAAGCCGCAAGACGGCCGAGGCCTATTTTTTGCATCGTATGCATCGGTATCGATTCCCAACTGCTTTAAGAGTCCGTTTTGTAAACTGACAACGATCGCAGCCGCTGATTCAGGATCGTCAGCAATAAATTTGCTAAAACATTCCTGTTCGACTCCATCTACAAGCACTTCTTTGATAATCCGGCGCTGCATTGCGTAGTGTTCCTTCAGGATGTCTCTTACCACAGGATTAGTCTCAGCTAACCCCTGAAACGCTCGCTAGACCTTAAGACTCCGGCTCATGCGCTGGGTGACATGTGTGCACATTTGAAAAAGCGATTCGAGTCTACTTAATTAGAGCTGCGCCAGTCCGCCGTCGGGTGAAATATTAGCCCCGGTGACGAAGGCCGCCATGTCGGAGGCAAGAAAAAGGCAGACATTTGCAACGTCATCTGGAGTTGCCAAACGCCTGAGCGGCGTAATTGCGGAGACCTTCTCACGGTCCGCAGGTGAAAGTGAGTTTGTAAACTCGGTAAGTGTCATACCAGGCGACACTGCGTTCACGTTTATGCGGAATGGTCCAAGTTCTTTGGCGAGGTTGCGAGTCAGCGCTAATACAGCAGCCTTAGCGCAGGTATGCGCTCCATAGCCGGAAGCAGGCCGCTGAATTAAAGTAGCGCCAAAATTAATTATTCGGCCCCCACCCTGCTCTTTCATGACTGGAGCTACCTGAGTGATGACCCGATACGTTGTTCCGAACACCCCGTTCCACTCTTCCGTATAGTCGTCCCAGGTCTCGTCATCAGACGAGGCGGCATGTGAAAAAGAAGCTGCGTTGTTGACAAGGATGTCTATGTTGCCAACGGCGGCAAGCGCCTCCTGGACGAGACGTTCGACATGTTCCTGCTTCCGAAGATCCGCTTGTATAGCAGTACCCGCGATTTCCGCGGCGAGCCTGGCAGCCGCTTCCGCGGAATTGTTAAAATGAACTACAACTTTAGCCCCATTGGCGGCAAAGAGCCGAGCGATTGATGACCCAATGCCGCGTCCGGCCCCAGTAACGATCACGGATTTATTTAAAAGTAAGCTCATTTGATTAATCGCAGAACATTTTTGAAGGCGGGAGTACCGGCTTCATACAGCAGCTCCATGATAATCCCCTCAGCGGAGTTTGCGAGAACACTACACTGATCCATCTTATGTCGACCTAATTCGTGTGAAAATTGAGTTCTGCTGGAGACGGCGTCGGCTGCATAATGCACTGAATATTCCAGGTGGGTTAGATCCAAAGCCGACTGCTGAACACAAATGTGCGTTTCAACGCCGCATAATACTATCTGCTCTCTTTTCAACTGCGCCAGCCGATCGGTTAAAGCTTGCGATCCTGCAGCAGAGAATATCAATTTATCGATAGGGTCCCGGTATTTTTCGGGAAGTATGCTTGAAATCTCTGGAATGATCGTTCCCATCCGCTCCGCGAACTGCGTTGTCAGCACTACCGGCACGTCTAAGAGGCACGCCGCTGAGATCAGGACTCGGCAGCGATCGACAAGCCGTTCTCTCTCATAGATGGATCGAAGAAAAGGCTCTTGCAGGTCTATCGCGAGAATGACGGTGTCATCTCGGTTAAGCAGGTGGCGGCTGCGAGGCCTCACGGCAATTGAAGCGCCGGCTTCGTTGAGTCTCGAATGACCAGTTCTCCAGGAAACGCCAGATCTCTTCCTTTTAGAATTTGTGGCGTAACCTCTTCCTCACTTTGCTCGCGAGCCAGACTGTATAACTGCGCAATTGCGCTGGTTACCAGCTGTTTTATTGGCGATCTTACTGTAGTGATCGGAACTGCCTGGGCTTCGGCTCCGTTCGGCGTATCGCCGAAAGTCGCGATAGATACATCGGCGGGAACCGACATTTTCAGTGCAATCAGCGCCTGAAGTGCGTATGCTGCGATCGTTTCGTTGAATGCTACCAATGCAGTCGGCGCACTACCTCCAACCTTGCCGAAAAGTTCGTCAACCGTGTCGCATACTTGGTTTTTCAGATCCACGCCGGACTTTGTATCGTACGGAGCCGGTAGCAGACCTTCCGAAGTACCACCGTTTTCAACCCAGACGGATTGAAGCCCTTGCCACCTCTGTCGAGTGACCCGCGGTTTACTGCTTGGGGCGAGGAATGCAACTTGACGATGTTGCAGCCGCCACAGGTGTTCTCCTACCACTCGTCCTGCCGCAAAGTTGTCCAGATGGACTGTTGCAATCTCCTGCGGAGCATGATCTATTTCTCCGAGCAGGACGGTTGGTATGGATGCCGCTGCGGCGCTACGGGGCAGCGCGGTGTCGCCAACAACGATTAATCCTATGACCCCTAGCATATCGAGGCGAGAGAGATCTTCGGCGAGCAGGAGCCGCAATCCAAAGTCGTAGTCGAATTCTTCCGAGGTCGCCTGAATAGAGGCGTACTGTCTGATCGCTTGCTGCAGTTGGTCGAGAAGTACCACGTTTGCAGAGCCGGTTTCGCTCATCCAAACCCCTACGAATTGATCAAGCCTTTGCCGGCGCAGGCGCCTGCTGCCTCTTGGACGCCCTGACCTAACAGGGGTATAGTTAAGTTCCATCGCGACTCGAAGTACGCGTTCGCGGGTGTCTTTACTGACGAAGGTGCCGTTGTCTCTGCCGCTGAGCACTGTAGAGACGACACTTGGGGAGACGCCGGTCTTATCAGCTATATCTTTCAATGTAATCGGCATTAAGTAATTTTACTATCTATTGGACTAAGTTAATACACCTGTCGATCACATATTATATGAAATTTGCCCATAAGCGATTATTCAGACTAACCACAGTTGAATGCCCAAGGTTCGAAGGTTACTGATTGGAACATATCGTACAAATAGAAACAACTCCGAATGGGCAATTAAGTCCACCAGAGTTGTTAAAAACCATCCACTGACCAACAGATACTTGCCGACAGCCACTGTCCGCGTACGTTACGCAGCCCCTGAACGTGTCGCGCTCTGTGAATCGAACGTATTTGTTTGAAGAAGACTGTTCACTGCAGCGTCAACGTCTTCGTCTTCGGCCGATACTCTCGCCGCTTTCACATTTTCCTGCTGGATCTGCAAATAAATCTCTTTGCGGTGCACAGCAATATCGCGCGGAGCAGTGATGCCCAGGCGAACTTGGTCGCCGCGGACTTCAATTACAGTAATTTCGATATCGTCACCAATCTTGATACTCTGGTTCGTTCGTCTTGTTAATACTAGCACTATTCAACACTCCTTTGCATGAGAGTAAACTTCACTCTCGATGGTACTTCTGAAAACTCGGTAGATAATTACTGCGCTGGATAAACGAAATCACTTACAGTACTGTGCTTCGCCTACTGTGCTTTTACCCACGTTTAACAAATATTACGAGTAAAGGTCTGCTTAAGTTTCAAAAAAGTTCCGTCCAAGATAGAAACGCGAATTTGACGCATCAAGTTCTTGTAGTATGCTAGATTATGATACGTTGCGAGCATTCCTCCCAATGTTTCTTTTGTACGGTATAAATGACGCAGATAGGCTGCAGAATATTGCTTGCAAACAGCACACGAGCAGTTAGGATCGACTGGTCCTGCTTCTTCAGAAAATCTCAGGCCTTTGATATTAATCTTCCCTTGAGAGGTGTACAGCGTTCCCGTTCTGCCCGACCGGGTCGGCAAAACACAGTCGAACATATCGACACCCTGTGCAACCGATTCTATCAAGTCCTCAGGAGTTCCGACGCCCATAAGATATCGCGGCTTATCTTCGGGCAGATGAGGGATTGACCACTCAACTGCCAAACGCATCAGTTCGGTCGGTTCCCCAACACTGACTCCGCCGACTGCTATTCCTGGGAAATTCTTAGAAGCGATCGTTTGAGCGCTCTCGATCCGTAAGTCCTCGAATGAACCGCCCTGACAAATTCCGAACAGTGCCTGCTTGTCGACATCTCCATTGATATCATGGTGCACT
>PLAD01000252.1 GCA_003134215.1 Armatimonadota bacterium | reverse complement strand
GTCGCCCCCGCATGTTTTTGGGTCTACTCACGGCGAGTCGCGAATCACGCGGCAGGCGATTGGTGAGGGGAAGGCTTATACTCCGCTCGCGCTGCGATCGAATGAGATCTGGGGGGAGATGGAGCGGCTTTCGGGCGAGAGCTTGTTAACTCGGAACGGGGCGCTGATTATTTCGAAATCGGGCGGGACGAGTTCGCTGCATGGCAAATCCGATTTTTTGGCGCAGACGATTGCTTCAGCGCAGGAGTATTCGATAGCGCATGAAGTGCTGGATGCCGACGACATTCGAAGCAGATTTCCACAGTTCCTGGTAAGTGACGACGATATCGCCTACTACGAACCGGGATCTGGGTTTCTGAGGCCGGAACGGTGTGTAAGAGTTGCGCTGAACCTGGCGAAGGGGCTTGGAGCTAACATACGAATAGAGCAGCAGGTCCTTGAGATAGAAGACGCCGATCATTTCGCTGTTGTCCGTATGGACGACGACTCGATCTCTGCGGATCATTTGATAATCGCCGCCGGCGCTTGGGTGAGCCGGTTCCTTTCGCCGGGGTATCGATCTCTGTTCAAAGTCTACCGACAGGTGCAGTTCTGGTTCGAAACGGATAGTACGGCGGACTTCGATCCGGCGGTGTGCCCGGTCTTTATCTGGGACTTCGGCAGCGGCGGTGGAATGTACGGCTTCCCGATGCTCGACGGTTCAGGGTCGATCAAGGTTGCGGCGGAACAATACGATGTGACGACATTGCCCGACAGTTTAGACAAGACTGTCTCGGAGGAGGAAGCATCAAACATGTACCGAGACCGTGTTGACGGTCGTCTGGCCGGAGTCACCGATCGGCTGCAGCGTACGGATACCTGTCTGTATACGGTTACCTCGGATTCTGGCTTTGTTATCGATAAGCTGCCGGGCAGTGAACATATTATTGTGGCTTCGCCGTGTTCCGGCCACGGGTTCAAGCATTCGGCGGCAATCGGCGAGGCGCTGGCGCAGATATGTGTCTCCGGGAAGAGCGTCGCCGACATTTCAAGCTTCAGTCTCGACCGATTTTCCGTCGATTCGAGGTTGTAAACCGGCTCGGCACGTTATTCGCAGAGTAGATTTTGGAAATCGCTAGCGGACAAAATGACGCATAGCGACCGTTTTTCGGGTTTACTTATGTTGTAAACTGTTTGGTACTGAGGTTATCTTTATGCAGCAAATCCTTGAGCCTACTATCACTGTAGAAAAAGACGGATTATTGACGAACGAATCTCGGGCGCACGGGCTGCTCAAAGCGGTACACGAGAAGATCCGAATTATCGCCACTGCGGACGCCAATCAAATTCTGAGAACTAACGAAGCTACCGGCGAATTGATTGTTCCCGCTCAGCACACAGTAGAGCGTCTGATCAACATGTTCCGGATTCTACGCAGGTGCGGCCTGGAAGTGCTGACTTCGAAAGAGCTTGCCGCGGTGCTTGAGACCAGTCTTCGTGTCACGACGATCTTCGAATCAATTCGCACATTCGAACCTGGAGCGCAGACCGGGGCCGACCAGCCGGGGACGCCGGAGCAGCTCGTCGCGCAGGCGGATGCGGTAGCACGCTCGGCCTATCAAACGCTTGGGATTATTATCGCCAAGACGTTCTGCCTGGGCGAATATTTCACGACACAGGTTGACGGAGTCGGCGACCATTTCACGTCGATCATGAATGTGTCGAACGAGGCACGTGAGACGCTCTCCGATCTGCAGCGGCTTGCGCGTTATGAAGTGACCAACAAGTTCAGCGAATCTTTCGACGCGGAGGTGCGTCAGCACAACAAGTTCGCCTGGATATGGACAATTGCAACCGGTGTCTTTGCAGTAAGCGGTATCGGATTCCTCGCAGCCAGTCTGCATTCGATCAAAGTCGACACCAGCCTGCCTGCGGCCAATGTGCTTGCACTGGTGGTCAGCCAACTGGCAATCGCCGGGATTATCGTCTACCTGATGATCTTCAGCGCCAAGAACGCAGCATCGCACCGGCATAACGAAGTGGTGAATATACAGCGCCGCAACGCCCTGCGCACCGCAAACATTGTCGCAGACGCATCGCCGACCGATGCCTTCAAAGACAGTATCCTGGTCCAAGCCGCCCACTCAGCCTACGACCCCCAGCCAACCGGCTTCGGAAACGAAAAGCCGCCGCGATAGTTTCAACCGCTAGAAAAAAACGCCGCAGATGCGGCGTTTTTTTTGGGGGTGACTACTGCGCGGTCACCGAATCCGGCGCGGCTGGAGCTATTGCAGACGAATCGGCGGCGGGAGGCGCTATTGGAGTCGGCGCTTCATTTGCCGGGGGTACCGAGGGAATCGGGCCCAGTGCGGATTGTGGTGTGGTCATTACCGCGCCCTGCTGCGCTCCGTTGACAGTCACAGTCGTGGTAGGCGCGAGCGGTGAAGTCTGGCTGCCTCCCTGGGGAGCGGCGGGAGCCTTCGGGATCATCGCTCGGGCTGTAGACCCAAGCTCCGCCTCAGTCTCATCTTTCACCCTTTGCGCATCGTCAGAATTACTGATGACGTGCGGGGTCAGGAAGACGAGAAGTTCATCTTTGTTGTTCGTCTTGTTGGTGCTGCGGAACAGACTTCCCGGCAGCGGTATATCTCCGAGAAGCGGTACCTTATTGATCGTTGCGTTCAAAGAGTTCTGTATGATGCCGCCAAGGCACACTGTGCGACCGTCCATAACGCTGACAGTCGTCTGCGCTTCCCGCTGGTTCACTTCAGGTTCCGTCCCATTGTCGAGGAACGCGGCGATGGAGTTGTCGGTCTGAGAAACATCCATCGTCACATATCCGCTCGATGTCACCCTCGGGGTGACGGTCAGTACCAGGCCGACATCCAGGAAGTCGTAGCTGTTCTGTGTTATTCCGTTCGAGACGGTCGAACCGGTTTCGTAGGGGACGCTCTCGCTGACATTGATTTGTGCAGTCGCATTGTTGGTGGTGAAGATACGCGGGGTACTGAGAACATTCAGCTTCGTATCGGTTGATGCGGCCTGGAGAAATGCACTGTACTGACCGGAAGTGAGAGTGTAAACCAGGCCTTCTGAAGCGCCGGGGGCTGGAAGCGCTCCAACCGCGGTCGGAGTATACGGCGCGAGCCCGGTCTGCGATTCGAAGTTGCTCTGGTTTCCGAAGATCTGCGAGAAGATCCCGTGGTTGGCCGGCAGGCTGTACTCAATTCCAAACTCGTCGGTCTTGTCCAGACTGGCTTCGACGACCAGGACATCGATCATCACCTGCTGCGGAATGGTGTCCATCTCCTGCAGGACGCTCTGGACGATCGGCCAGTCTTCCGGCGGGCAGACGACGATAATGCTGTTCGTATCGACATTCGGCACGAGCAGAACATTGCCTGAGAGGTTGCGGATATTGACGATCTTGTTGTTTTCGTCAAGCCCCTGAGTCTCCAGGCTGTTGTTGGAGCTGGTGACACTGGACGTATTGCTCGACGATGCCGTTCTACCGGTGCCAGTCGACGAACCAGAGAGCGGGCTACTGCTGCCAGTGGTACCGGTGCTGCTGCTTGACGAAGCGGTAACGGTCGGCTGGCTGGCGCCGGTAGTGGTAAGTGCGCCGCCAGTCGGACCATTCGTCTCACGGTTCCCGAGGGCTTCGTTGAGCAGATTCGCCACAACATCGGCGCGTGCGCTCTTCATGACATAGAGGTACGTCGAGCTTTCGTAGGTGGTCGGCTTGTCCAGAGTCGAAATCACCTCGGCACACTGCGCCATCAACTGATCGGTCGTGGTGACGACCAGGGAGTTGGTTCGCGTGTCGGCCGATACCGACCCATTGACGTTATTGTTGCTGCCGCTGGAACCGCCTGCTAAGCGGGCGAAAAATCCGCCGGGGCCACCGCCGCCCTGCGCGACCGGTTCAGCGCCAGCCAATTCCTGGTCGACGTCCGGCGCTACGGCGTCACCTACTTCAACTACGTGGGCAAGCCGCTCTCCTACATCCTGGCCACGCCGGAGCGGCCCGATGACGCCGACAACCCGCTCCGCCGCTGCTTCGGCAACGAGGCCGCCGAGGCCGACGTGGCCCGGTTCGCCGAACGGTTCGGATGCACCGTCCAGGACGCCTACGGATCCACCGAGGGAGGGGCCACCGTGCAGCGGACCCCCGACACCCCGCGGGGGGCGCTCGGACGGGCCCTGCCCGGCACCATGGTGATCGACCCGGACACGGGTGAGGAGTGCCCCCGGGCGCGCTTCGACGAGCACGGCCGGCTCCTGAACGCCGAGGAGGCCATCGGCGAG
>PLAD01000216.1 GCA_003134215.1 Armatimonadota bacterium | reverse complement strand
GGGAAGGACTTCACCGCCAGTGTCAGCGCGTTGCGCTGGGTGTGCGTGATTCCGATATTCCGGTCCTTGCATGTGGGAGCCGGCGATGCCATTTCAGGTGCCGGCTATCAAAGGTATCGTTTCGCATCACAACTCGCGGCGGCGTCCTTTAATTTTTTCATGAACCTGTATTTGATTCCGAAGTACTCATGGCGCGGAGCCGCCTTGTCGAGTCTTCTCACCGATGCAATGCTGGCATTGACCAATTGGTCGCTGCTGATCTGGCTCAAACGCACCGAAGCCGCCAGGAGCGTGCGCAACGGCAATTCGACCGCAGCGCAGGGAGTCATTGAACGGTCAATGGGAAATGACCGCTGATTTCTAAAATCCGGCGTATAGTTCCGGAAGCTGATCCCAGAATGCATCGACCTCCGCCAGAATGCGGGTCGGATGGAATACTTCAGCCCGCTTCATTCCGTCTTCAATCAGTCGCGCCCGAAGCGCCCCGTCGGTACACACGCGGAAAAGACACTGGGCCATCTCTTCCACATCCGTCGGGTTGAAATAGAGCGGAACGCTGCCCCCTACCTCGGGAAGGGACCATGCATGGGAACAGACCAATGGTGTGCCTGATGACATCGCTTCCAGCACCGGGATGCCGAAACCTTCCATTTGCGACGGCACAAACACACACAGTGCATGACGATACATCTGTTGCAGTTCCGCCTCGTTGAGAAACGGCTCGATGACGATCGCATCGCGAATTCCAAGCCGCTGCGCCATGTCTTCGAAATAACCGGCTGATGTCGAAACCCCGACCATCCGCAGCTGAATTTGCGATTGAGGGTCAAGGGATCTATACCGCGCGAACGCCTTCAATGCGCGCGGAACATTCTTGTGCGCCACGTTGCTGGTGACGATCAGAATGTAAGACCCCCGGTGTTCTGGGGGAATCACCTGATCCCGAACATACCATGACGCCCCAACCGTGCAGGGAATGACGCGAAGGTTGCTCTGTGGATACCGCTTGCGGATTTGGTTGGCCGTAAACTCTGAAACCGTCAATATCAAGGACGAACGTCGCGCAGTCTGCCTGAGCAGCAGAGCGCGGTAGGCGTCGCGCAGACGGCGGTTTACCGGTGCTTCAACCAAGCTCTCCAGGAGTATCAGGTCATGAATGACCGAGAGCAGCTTCGTTCTTGGCGGAATAATCAGGGGAGCCGTATTATAGGGCGCCAGGAAAATGTCGGGCTTCATTTCCGACAATAGCCGTGGCAGTGTCGTCTGTTGCCAAATCAGGTAGCGTGGGGTACCGCGCTGAATCATGGGCAGCAATGTTTGGGAGCGTCCCCTGGGCGCCAGTCCTACAAATGACTGACCAAGCTTCCCTATGAGCGTGCGCAGTTGCGCACCCTTCCCGGCACCATGATCGGCGTCGATAAACGCCTTCGCATCATAAGCCACCCTCAAAGGGTACGCTTTGCCAGCTTGGGAAGACTCCATCCTATCTCCATATCGGGTATTTATAGTTCATAAATTTCGCGGCCACACGATGAATAGCTTTATTGGGCTGTTTCCGCCGTAGCGCGCCGGACGCCTTTGACCCGCTCTCGTATGGGCTCATCATACAGAACCGTCACCCAGTAGCTGATAAACACCACCAAAGCCATTGTGGCAACCAACATAGCAATTCGTTCGGGACCATCAAAGCGGGTCATATGTGCCAGATGGTCGACTATCGGCTCATGAAGTGTGTAAATCGGGTACGAAAGACGACCCGAAATCCGTACGGCCGGCCTCCATCGTGCCGAAACATTGTCAGATATCGCAAAAATTATGACAGCAGGGAAAAGCAGCACCACGCACGTCATGTCAAAAATACCGCCATCCTGAATAGGCTTCCAAATAAAGCTGGCGATCAGCGCCACAGTAAGTACCAAGCCCGGCACTTTTGGCACCCTAGCAAACGCCCCACGTTCATAAAGCCGAAACAAACCTATGCCGATAAAAAAGGAGGCGCATACGCGCGCGACACCAAGAGACATTGTCGCATCCTCATGACCAAAATTAATGGAATGGAAGTGCAGAGCCTGAGCAGTTAGAACTATTACGGAAACAATAACAGCGACCCTGAGTGCAACAACGCCCGCTAAAATCCTAATTGCAGCCGCATAGACTAGATTCACTCCTACCTCGAAAAAGATCGACCAAAGCGGATTATCGAGCGGCATGAGACCTTTCCCAAGGGGGCCGAACGGCAACAGCAGAAATCCCAGCACGATGGAAATCGCCAGCGCTTGGTAGGTCATCGGCGCTCCGAGGGGGGCGCCAGCCTTATCGGCTAAATAAATATGGAGGAAAGTTCCAACCGCACCCATAAATACCCCGAGCGCGATCAGCGGGTAGAGCCTGATGGTTCGGATTTTTACAAAGGCGCGAAAACCCATCTGGCCACTCTTGAGCCGGTCTTCATATGCACTTGCCACAACAAAGCCGCTCAGCATGAAGAAGAAGTCGACAGCCAAGTAGCCGCGGGCGGGAAATTCGTTAAAGCCGATCTTATAGCTGGAATGCATGCAAAGGACGGCAAGGGCTGCGACTCCCCGCAAACCATCCAAGATCAAGAAATGCTTTGTCTTTGCCATCCGAACCAAGTCCTCAGTCCGTAAAAAACTTCGTCTCTCGTGTCTCAAATCCATTGACATGTTCCGGTCGATTTGGCGCTTCGTCG
>PLAD01000377.1 GCA_003134215.1 Armatimonadota bacterium | reverse complement strand
GTCTGATCGAACTTGAAGTCGCCAGTATGAACCAATGTTCCGGCCGGAGTGTGCAGCGCGAGAGCGACTGCATCGGGAATCGAGTGGGCGACGCGCACCGGCTCAACTTCGAAGTTGTCCGAGATATAGGTGACATCTTTTTCATAGCCGCGCAAGACCGCGTTGGCGAGCTGCTTGTATTCAGACAGCTTGTGCCGGCAGAAGCCGAGGGTCAACGGAGTTCCGTAGACCGGCGTGCCCGGAAGGTCGCGCAGGACAAACGCCAGAGAGCCGATATGGTCCTCATGGCCGTGGGTCAGTAGGATCGCCTTCACCATCGAGCGATGATCGCGTAAGTAACTGATATCAGGAGTGACAAGATCGACCCCCATCATTTCAGCAGTGGGAAAAGCGATGCCGACATCAATGATGACGATCTCATCTCCACAACGGATGGCCGTCATATTCTTGCCGATTTCGCCAATTCCCCCCAGGGGGATTATCTGAAGCTTATCTGTGTCCGACATAGGTCCTCGAATCGAAGTTCATTGTAATTCCGGCCTTTGTTCGGGCGCGCAATCGTTTAGCGATCGTCGTCCTGAGACCGGCGGGGTCGGTGTAAATGAAGATCAAAGCAGTCCGTACTGCTTCAACCCGGCGCTGACGCGCTGTTTTTCGTCGTCCGTAGCTCTCACCAACGGCAATCTTACGACATCATCAGGAATTATCCCGAGAATTTTGAGGGAAGCTTTCACAGCGACCGGATTTGGCGCCGAGAATAGTGTACGGGTAAGCGCGAGGCTCTGTAGATGCAATTGCCGGGCCCGTACGATATCGCCAGTGAACCAGGCCTCATGCATCTCCGAAAGCTGCTTGCCGTTGACATGCGCCGTCACCGAAACAACGCCGGAACCACCAAGCGCTAGCACGGGCAATGTAGTACCATCGTCGCCGCTGTATACTTCAAAACCGTCCGGCGCGCCAGCAATAATTTCGCCAATCTGTTCGAGATCCTTGCTTGCTTCTTTCACTGCGACGACATTTGAGGCTGTGCGGGCAACCCGAAGCGTGGTCGAGGCGAGCAGGTTGACACTTGTCCTGCCGGGAACGTTGTAGAGCACGACCGGAGCGGAAGTCGACTCAGCGATCGCCAGATAGTGCGCATACAGACCTTCTTGTGAGGGCTTGTTATAGTACGGGGTCACCAAAAGTACACCGTCGACACCGATATCCGCCGCTTCTTTGGTCAAGGCGATGCTGTCCGCCGTATTGTTCGAACCAGTTCCGGCGATGATCTTCGCCCGTCCGCGCGCTGCATCTTTGACTAAATGAAAGAGCTTAATCTTTTCATGATGAGAAAGGGTCGCTGATTCGCCGGTCGTACCCGCGACCACGATTCCGTCGGTACCGGTGGTGACCAGATGTTCCACCAGAGCTGCCACCGCCCGCTCGTCGATAGCACAATTCCCGTCAAAGGGAGTGACCATCGCGGTCACGACCCGTCCAAATCTCGATGATACCGCCATCAGTTAATTCCTTCGCAACAAATTACGCTCCACCAGCGCTTCTGCAATCTGAACTGCATTCGTCGCAGCGCCCTTGCGGAGATTGTCTGAAACAATCCAAAAAACCAGAGCATAGGGGTTATAAAGATCGTTCCGTACCCGTCCAATATAAGTCTCATCGCTCCCAGCCGCTTCCAGGGGTGTCGGGTAAGCCCGTTTAGGATCCAAGGAATCATTCCAAACGCTGACGCCGGGAAATTCGTTCCAAAGTTCGATTGCTTGCGCGGCTGTTAAAGGCTTCTCAAGTTCTACATAGACCGCTTCGGAATGGCCGGTATTAACCGGAACTCGCGCCGCAACAACCGGAGTGACAAGAATTGAGTCGTCGCCGAGGATCTTGCGGGTTTCGTGCACCAGCTTCATCTCTTCTGAAGAGTATCCGGCGTCGTCGAAACCACCGATCTGCGGGATGACATTGTAGGCGATCTGTTGCGAGAAGACCGAGCTTTTTACCTCAGTTCCCCCGGAGACGCTATTATTCTGATCTGCGAGCTCGGTGACCGCCGCGCTGCCCGCGCCGGAAACCGCCTGGTAGGTGGAAACAATGACTCGCTTGACCCGTGCTGCATCGTGCAGCGGTTTCAATGCAATGACTAGCTGGGCAGTTGAACAGTTGGGATTAGCGATCAGGCCGCGATGGTTATCCAGCGCGGCGGCATTCACCTCAGGAACCACGAGCGGGACATCCTGCCGCATGCGAAAGTCGGCGCCGTTGTCGATGACAACCGCACCTCGCGAGATCGCTGCTTCGGCGAAACGAACGGCTGCGCCTTTTTCGCCTTCTGTACCGGCGAACAACGCAATGTCGACATTATTAAACGACTCGGCATCGGTCGCCTCGACCAAGTACTCTTTATTCCTAACTACGATTGTCCGCGGAGTCCGCGCCAAGATCCGAATACTGCTTGCTGGAAAGTTTCGTTCATCGATAACTTTCAGCATTTCTTCGCCGACGGCACCGACGCCGACGACGGCAATGTTATAAGAACCCATTCCTACCGTTCCTCTACCTTACCGTTAAGACAAGGCCGCTATTTCAGCTTCATTACGCGCAACTGCGCCGCCCAGACTGAGAAATCTGGGTGAAGTCACATATTTTCGTTAATTATCAATTAAAATACCCGACTCAGGTCCTGCATTGTCACTAACCGGGCTCGGCAAGGCGAAGGAAATCGATCGCATCACGATTGCGACTTGCTCTCCGATGTAATCGACTGCTGGGCGAACATCCGGGCGGCAATCTCCGAGATGGAAATGGACACCGTCGAAATCTACATCGCCGAGGGCGAAAACCACCGGAATGCGCGCAAAGTCCATTTCAGATTTCAATGTCTTGAGCAAGCCGAAGAGAGGTCCGTCTTCAGCACTCTCCGCATCGATTACAATAGCATCGGGCTGACGCGAGACGATGGAAGCCACCGCGAGTTCAGGACCATCGACCACAACGGCATCGAACTGAAATGATTTCAGCTGCTCCGCCAGTTCAGCATCATCGGCATGCGTTTGCGCCCGCAGGTTGACGATTAACACGAAGGGCCGACGACCCATCTGAGTCTGTCGATCGGTCAAAAGATCGATCAGATTTTTAAAAACGGACTGGCGTCCGGAAAAAGAAATCGGTCCGAGCGCAATTTTGTCCTTGGAGCCTTCTCCATGCATAGAGAAGGCGATGATGGGAAGCGATGCGCTCGACGGATTCTCGCGGAGGGAAAAGAGGGTCTTATAGCCGCCGCAATCATCCATCATGATGTCGAGCAGAATGATGTCCGGCTTGTGGAGAGATGCTTTCACCTGGGCCTCTTCCGAAGAACTTGCGGTAATCACTCCGTAGCCTCGTCGGTGCAGCGAATGCTGCAGAGTCTCTCTGACGAAGGAGCTGTTGTCGACGACCAGGACCAGCGCGATCCCTCGTTCCGGAACCGATACCGTTTTGTTGTTCGACCCGGCCTGCTTTCGGTCGGAATAGAGCGGAAGCGTGAAGAAGAATTTGCTTCCGCGCCCAGTGTCGCTCTGAACCCAGATAGCGCCGCCGAGCATCTCGATGATCGATTTAACGATCACCAGACCGAGGCCGGTGCCTCCAGCCTCACGAGTCAAAGAGTTGTCAGCGCGGAAGAACTTCTGAAAGAGTTTCTTTTGATCGGCCGGCGAGATACCGATACCGGAGTCGGCGACACAAGTGCGGACGGCAGTATCGCCTTCTACTNNTCGCCGGAGACCATCGGCAAGTTCTGAGGAAAGCTGACATCAAGGGATATCTCTTTTTCATCGGCATGTGCCTTCATCAGACGGAGGACATCGGCGACGATCTTAATATAGTCGACGGGTTCCTGCTTGACTTCGATCCGCCCCCCATCGATCTTCGAAAGATCGAGTATATCGTTGATGAGGTTGCCGAGTCGGTTGGCGCTCGATTGCAGGATGCCGAGAAATTCACGTTGGATTTCGTTGATCTCGCCGGTAGCACCCGACAGCATCAAATCGGTATATCCCTTGATACTGGTCAGCGGGGTGCGCAGCTC
>PLAD01000201.1 GCA_003134215.1 Armatimonadota bacterium | reverse complement strand
GATCGTCAAGACCAACACGGCTGTTTTAAGAACCCTGAGGAATATGCAGCCCCTCGATGTCGCCGCAGCTTTTTACAATAGGCTCCTCCAACGCCACGGATTTGCACACTACCAGTGGAGCGAGCCATTCAATGCAGAGTTTCAGTTAATTAACCTGACCAAGGCTCTTGAAGCGAAGTACGGTGAACTGACTGTCGTTGAAGATCCAAAGTGGGCATTGACTCATGAAGATGCAACTTACTATGGCAACGATGACGCCAAGACCTATGTCATTCCAAAATGGGCAGTTATCAGCGACGATCCACTTATGCATTTAAAATCCATTGCGACTTTTTCGGCGCCAAGCTCGGCTGCTGGCTACGGCAGTGAAGCGACACCCAGCCTCGCTCGCAGTCCAATTATCGCAATCGTACACAAGAAGATCCCCAGCATCACAGACCCGGGGGAAATGTTTCCTGAGTACGCTATACCAGATAACTCGAGGCAATGGTCGGCTAAAGAGACAGCCGACGCCATCGCTTTTGCTGCAACTTACACCAGAGTAGCTCGTCACATTAAGAAATACGCGCTTCCCGGACGAGGTTCGCCGGACTTTTCCGGTTGGATTGCACTTATCAATGCATTGATCGCCTTGCCCGATGCTTATTTAACCTTAGTACAGCATGCGTTCCCGAGGGGATCGCTTCCGGTTCAGTTAACCCTGGTGATTCTTGTGCTGCTTTCTCTGCAAGTCCTCTTGAACCGTTTGACCGAAGATAAGGATGTCGACCCGATGGCGCCAATCGCCGTCATACTTATACTGCCGCTTTTCGTCAGCACAATTGCCTTCATTCTGCTTCACGCAGCGCTTTGGGCAGCGGGACTGTTCGGCAAATGGCTGGTGGCGCCGGCGTTTACGGTGACGGCGGCGGCTGGGGTTGCACCTTTCCTTTCCTGGGCGACAGGAATTATTACTGAGCATCATACGTCCGAATCGGGCATCAAATTGGCGTTGAAGTACTTGCTAAAAGAGGCGGAAGAAAGCGAATCCCATCGGCCCGGCCTTGGATAAGTAATACCGGTCACTGTCTCCGACACAACTTTAACCTGAGCGACGGAATGCGAAATGCCACAATATAAACATGTACCTCTCTACTGAAGGCATTGAAGCCGCCCTTTCGACAACACCTGCGATCGTCATTGAAGGCACATTAGACGAAATCATTGACCGCCTGCGAGAGCATTCAGGCCGCCGATTTCGTGTAACGATTCTCCAGGAAGCTCCGACTGTCTGTGTGGTCAAGCCGAACATCCGCGCAGCGGTACCCGCTCCTCGAACCGGACCTACGACACTTTCGAAACAATCCCGACTCCACTACGAAATATACGACTAATCCACTTCGCGAACTATTAGTGCAACACGGTTGTTATACGTGTGTGCTCAGCGTACTCAAGTTCGATCCATCCATTAACCTGGTAAGTCAACCGGGGTTGTTTCTTCATGTGGTTTCAACGAACGTTCAATATATTTCCAGGCCCAAACAACGAAATTCAACTTTTCCAGGTACACTTTTGTCCCGGATTGTAAACCCTGCCTGAGGGCAGTTCCGTCCGCAATGAAGCCTTTCGGAACCTCGTATCACATTATTGGATACGGAGCGGTAAATCGGACTCAGCGTCCTCGTGAGACGCCCACTGATTCCGTTTCTGTACACTCCGCTTTTCAGTCTGTCTCAAAAGTCGGCGAAGCGTTTGAAATCCCGACTTATTAATAAGGAACCTTACGGTGCTGAATTACCGCGAAGACGAAGAACATGATTCTTGTGCCATTGTTGCGTATGTTCGCAAGGATGGCACGCCTTCACATGGGACGGTTAAGCGAGCCATCAACGCCCTCGAGAAGATGGGGCACCGATCAGGCGGCGTCGACGGTGAGGGCGATGGATGCGGAGTACAAACAGATATTCCGCGCATCCTCTGGGGCCGAGGCTTAAAAGACAGCAAGGGCCTAAGCTCGGAACTGGTGGAAGACCCGCGTTTCTTTGTTGGGCATTTCTTCATCCCTCGCCGACTTGCGTCCGAAAGTTCCTCAATCAAAGATCGCGTCAAGCAGATCCTGGTGGATGCAGGTATAGAATTCCTGATGGAAGACTCGGGCGATGTCCGTCACGATGCTCTCGGCAAGATCGCTCGATCGAACGAACCAGAATTTTGGCAGGTCTCGGGCCTTGTTCCACCCTTTGATCATGTGACAGATTCGCTAGGCGCAGAACGGTTTCTGTTTTCTGTTCAGCTGACAATCGAGAATTCGACCCCGGTGCATGTATGCTCGCTGTCGTCCTTCACGGTCGTCTACAAAGTCCACGGCAACGCCGATATATTAGACCATTACTATCCACAGCTTTCATCGCCGGACTATGTGACGGCGATATCGCTTGGACATTCACGCTATTCAACCAATACGCTTTCGAATTTCGACCGAGTGCAGCCGTTTGCACTTCTCGGGCATAACGGAGAGATCAACACGATCGACAAACTGCGCCGCGAAGCGCAGATGCTCGGAATTCCGATCACTCCGGACGGCTCCGACAGCCAGGATCTCGACCGTGCGCTGCATGGATTAATCATCAACCACGGCCTTTCGCTGGTCGAAGCCATGGAGATCATTTTCCCGCCGATGGCCGACGAAGTCGACCGGATGCCCGATGAGCTTCGCCGCCTCTATCGTTTTTACCGATGGGTGCTTGGGCCGCTCGCGCAGGGCCCTGCGGCGATCATCGCGCGAATTGGTGACGAGAGTATTTTCGGTGTAGATGCTCTTGGTTTAAGGCCGCTCTGGTTCTTGGAAAGCGGAACCGAATATGTCTTTTCCAGCGAACAAGGGGTTTTACCGTTCTCAGTTATCGCGCAGAACCCGAAACCAATGGCGCCCGGAGAGAAGATCGCTATCGGCCTCACGCGCGGAGTGGGGACGCAGGTCTATAACTATGACGAAGTACAGAAGTTAGCACTGTCCCGGACAAAGAAGCTGTACGAACTCGACCGCGTCGAAGAGGTCCTGCCGATGGGGCGGGATCACGTTAAGGCCAGCAGCCAAACCGAACGCTTTCAAATACCAGCGCCAACACAGATAACGCACGAGATCAATCGTTTCGCAGCATTCAACTGGTCAACCAGCGATAGCGACTATGTCGAAGCTCTGTGCAAGACTGGCAATGAACCAATTGCGTCCCTAGGCTATGACGGCCCGCTTGCGGCACTCGCACCGGACAAACAGGCGCTTTCCGACTATTTTAAGGAAGCGGTCGCTGTCGTCACAAATCCCGCGATGGATCGCGAGCGGGAAGTGGAGCATTTCTCGACATCGGTGACAATCGGAACCAGGCCGCATCTCGAATCTCGGGAGTCGCTGCCGGACAGGGCGCTTGAGCTAAGAGTTCCAATTCTGCCTGGCGTACATGATCTTGCTCCCTATCTCTCTGCCGCAGAAGTGGATAAAGTTGCACATGACGTCGGGTCGACATCATTTGAAGGGCTCCTCGCTTACTTCGGGCAGGATGAAGTTTCAGTACTATCGATCGTGTATCCTGACGAACTTATAACGGAGGCCGCACTCCAGCAGCTGCAGAAGAAAGCGATCAATCTCGTTCAAAACGGCAGTTCGATTATCGTATTGGACGACGGAAGCGCCTATGCTCCAGGCACATTAACGCTCGATCCACACCTTGCACTAATATCCGTCGACAGAGCGCTCCGTGAAGAATTCGAAGTGCATGAAGGCGTGAAAGCCGCTCTCCGCCGCAGAGCCAGTCTTATTCTTCGTTCCGGCGGTCTGCGGAACCTGCACGATATCATTTTTGCCATCGGGTCTGGTGCGGATGCGGTTTCGCCTTACTTGATGTTGGGTCAAGCATACAGGAACGCGCCGGCGGACAGCAGCAGCGCGGATGTCGCGAAGAGACTCTACAACGTATCAAGCGCACTCCAAAAGGGATTGGAGAAGGTTATATCGACCATGGGAACCCATGAGTTGCGCGGCTACGGTCGAATCTTCGCATCCATTGGAGTTGGGTCCGGCGTCGCCAAGACTATTGAAATGAGGAACTTCTGCGGTTCGATGCATTCCGGACTGACATTCAGCAAGCTGGACGAATACGCGATCAAGCGTCAGGCGTTGGCTTTGTCGGAAGAACCGATCAAGCGGCGGGG
>PLAD01000017.1 GCA_003134215.1 Armatimonadota bacterium | reverse complement strand
GTAGCATAACGTCCACGGGCCTCAATAGATGGACGGGTGCTCGCGTCACCCCTGCCGGCAAGACCGTGATGCCTGCATCCTTGGTCGGCTCGCGGTCATCAGCGGACGGCGTCAACGGTCTTAGAGAACATCACTAAACTTGACCGCCAGGGTCGCTAGACCGACCGGGGTCATTTCCCTTATCAAATTAAGCATGGCAATGGGCGAAGCATCACCACACAAGCAGACTCGAGTTGGCATCGATGTGCGCGCGCTCCAGGATGAAAATTACGCGACCAAGGGTATCGGCCAACACGCAGCGTACTTGCTGGGTCTATTGAGGGGTTTCGAAGGCATCCAATTAGCGCCTTTCGGCGATCCATCACAGCGTGTACTTCGACACGAACATCTCGATTTGTTCGAAGTCCCGATGGGCGGGATGCATGACCTATCATGTGACGTCTACTTGAATTTATCGCCTTTGACTCATGACACCTCGCTGTTTGTGTCTGCCGCACGGCGAGGGGTCCGTACCGGAGCGGTCGTGCACGATTTCATTCCACTTCGGCAGGACAGCTTGCTAACTCAGGATGAAAGAAAAGCCGCCTATAGCTACTTGGTGCGCACGCTTGGTCGGTATGATTTTCTACTCGCCAATTCGTGGTTTACTGAGACTGAGATTTGTGCCTTGCTTCCTGAATGCCGTGAAAAGGTTGTGACGCTCCACTGTCGATCTCGTTTCCGGGAAAAATCCATTCACACAACCTCAGCGAATCGGCGCCAGAACTGGCGGGATCGTGTCAGAAATCTAAAGGACAACGAGCAATATATTTTCTTCGGGGCCGCCGACGACCCGAGAAAAAACGTCGATATTGCGATCCAGTCAGCGTTGGAACTGAAGGCGCTCGGACTCAGGCTGGTGCTCGGCGGGGGCTTGAGCGATCCGACCAGAAAGCGCTTGAGCAGGCAGTATCCGGAACAGTTCTATCTTGCGGATCCTGTCATCCTGCCGAGACTGGGGGACGAGGAACTGCTTGAAGCCTATGCTGGCGCAGCCTTTGTCCTCGTATGCTCCCTTGACGAAGGATTCTCGCTTCCCGTCGCAGAGGGCATAGCCCTGGGGAAAAATGTCATCGCGTCGGACATACCCGCTCATCGCGAGCAAATCCTGGATCCATTGCTTCTGTTCAATCCCCATGATGTCCAGAGTCTCGTCAACGCGGCCAAGTACGCTCAGTTCTTACCCGAACAGCGGGCGAGCTTCAGCGGCCTGTATAGAGCATTCGATTACGACGCCGAAGCAGATAGGTTTCGCGCCCTCGTAACAGATTCATCGGTCAAGCGGTCCCCGGCGCGGTCCGGCCTCACGATGGTTGGTCCCTCTGTTGGCAAGCCGAGTGGCATTGCCGTTTACAACAAGCTGCTGTTGGCTGAACTATCGAAAAAGCGCAAAACCGTCACCTACGTGGACGTGGATGAACTGGAAGCCGAGCGCTTTTATGAGTGGTTATTCGACCATCAATTTAGCGACATCATTTACGTGATGGGAAACAATAACGTTTTCCACAGTCGCTGCTTCACGGCGTTAAGCAACGTACCGGGCGCATGCATAATGCATGACAGCCGTCTGTTTGAATTCCTTTTAAATCGAGAAGGACCCTATCGGGTGGCGGACATATGGAACGCAAGGCATAGAGCCCAGCCGATAGATATTTCGACCGTCATCGAATGGCAAAAGGAACGTCGTCTGTTGCCATACTCCTTTCTCGATCCGCTTGTCTCGCATGCCAGTGTTATGTTCGTGCATAGCAAGATCCTCGCGGCCCATATCCAAGAGACGTATGACTTCTCCGGCGTGCATTACCTTCCGTTCGCGCTTCAAATGACGACAAAGGAGTTGCGGTTTGTGACGGATCGACGCCGCTCGAAGCCGCGTTACTCCGTCGGTCCCCTTCGGCTCGTCATGCTTGGAGAAACCGAGCCCATCAAGGGTTGTTGCGAGTTGGTTCTTGCGTTGAAAATGCTTTTAATGACCGGTTTCACCGCGGAACTATCTTTCGTCGGAAAGTCTGAGGAGCCATATCACTCTGAGCTCTGCGATAATGCGAGGCGGCTGGGACTCGAAGGAAGCATCCACTTCACGGGTTACGCATCACGGCAGACCTACCTTGACTTCCTGGCGGCTGCAGATGTCGTCATTCAGCTTAGATACCCGTTGTTTGGACAAGTATCGGGGCCATTGGGGGACGCGGTTGCTTGTGGGGTACCCGTAGTGACGACGGAAGAACTCGCGGTTGGCACCGAACTCGAGGAATGTTGCAGCGTAGTCCCTAATATATTTTCTCCGCTGCACATCGCCACGGCGATTCGGGAGTTGCTTGCGACCGGAGCGGCCGCCGCGCAGAAATCGAAGATCAATAGAATGAGCGGGTATGTCGATCAACTGCTTTCGGCTTACTCACGGGCAAGGACTCCGTAATATCCACGATTACGAGCCATGTACGACCTAACCTTTCTCGATGTTTCGCAATTCGTCTCGGAGCCTCTCAGGACCGGCGTGCAGCGCGTCCTCGTCAAGGTGCTTCAGAACATGCCTCGCGAGAGAATCATTCCATTCAAAGTCCTCGATGAAGAACATGTAGGGATACTCGATCCAGCGCTATTCGACATGTTTGTCGGATATTTTCGAGCGCAAGGACCGAGCGCGAGGGCCATGCTGGCAAAAAAGCAAGGCAAGAGAGTCGATATCACCGAGGATGAACTGCGGATCAAGTTCGTCGGTAACCATCCCCTGGCCGTGCTTCACGCGACCCGATTCTTCGCCAGAGTGCGTCGCGTGATCAACCTCGAGTCTTTCAGCGCACCGACCCGTTCGAGATTCTATGCGTCGTGTCCGGAGTCGGAAAAGAACAAGGTCTTCCATTTCATTCATGATTTCCTTCTGTTCGAGAAACCGGAGGTGTTTCCGCAGTTGAACTGGCGTTACGCATCCGATTACGTGCTGCTGTTTGGAGCGTACTGTGCTGCCGGCGGTCTCATCGTGTCGACAGCAGAGATGGCGCAAAAAGTTTCACGGTATTTGAATCGTCCGATATCGGATGTTCAGGTCGTTCATTTTGGCGGCGATTTATTGGCAGACGCAATTGTCCCGCAGTCGATCGAGGCACGGGGTAAGCGCCGAGTTTTGGTTGTGGGCACCATAGAGCCGCGGAAGTATCCAATGGTTGTCGCACGAGCCATGGAGTCCGTTGGAAAAACACTCTCCGACGTGGAATGTTTATGGATTGGAAATTGGGGCTGGGTAGATCCCGAAACACGGCGTGGAATCGAGGCTATTTTTGCGGGCGGCCATGTACAGCATCGTATCGGAATCGGCGATGCGGAGATGGCAGAGATCATGCGTGGAGCAGATGTTGGCGTCTACGTGTCGAGTGCCGAAGGATTTGGGCTGCCGGTGATCGAGTTCGCGTCGCTGGGCGTGCCGTTGATCACGAACGATGCGGTGCCAGCGTCGGCATTGGTAACCCACGAGAATTGCACGGTTCTAAACGTCGTGGACGTGGAAACGCTGGTATCCGCAATTACGTCACGTCTGCAAGGGGTGCGGACGAAGGGATGCTATTACTCCTGGACTTGGAGAGATACAGGGGAGGAGATATTCAATGCTCCGATCTACCAGGTCCGCGGCGAGGAACCCGTTATAGGTGATCTCGCGTGTTGGCGCAGCAGTATTCGCCTTGTCAGGGATCTTCGGGGTCATAATCTCGACTGGGAGGGGCTCAAAATCGAGGTGGCGCGCTTGCTGCGCACGGATCGGCAATTGTTGAATGGTGTATTCATGTGCGAACATGGCAAACGTGCTGCAGCCCAGGACGAACACATCTTGGAAATGATGAGCGAGATAGTCAGTGATAATAGTTCCTTGGTTCATTGGGCGGACTTCATGCAGG
>PLAD01000389.1 GCA_003134215.1 Armatimonadota bacterium | reverse complement strand
AGCCTGCGCGGTTCGCCATAGGGCAAATTTCGCGCTAGCTCGCCTGCGTATTTTTCCAGTCGGAAACGTGAGAGAAGTTCGAGCGCATCCGTTGTTGCCGCTGCTTCGTCGAGGACGAACTTCTGCGTACGGAATACGGCTGCAGGGATTGAAGATTGAAAATGTAGATGCAGTGCTGTTTTAACGTTGTCAAGGACAGTGCAATTGGAAAAAAGCCGGATATTCTGGAATGTCCGACAAATCCCCGCAGCGGCAATATGCGAAGGTCGCCGACCAGCAATCGATTTGCCCTCGAAAATAATTGCCCCGGATGTCGGCGTATAGACTCCGGTTAAAAGATTGAATGCAGTAGTTTTGCCTGCCCCGTTTGGACCAATTAAGCCCACCAATTCGCCCGAAGTGATGGAAAGACAAAAATCGTCAACTGCGGTCAATCCGCCGAACTGCTTGGTGCAGTTTTTAACTTCCAACAAGGGCATGATTATTTATACCCGACCTTGATTCGACGTAAGGCTAAAATAGTACGGGAGGGAGTTGTTAAGCCCACGTTAAATAGTTATATTCGTGCGAAACCCCGGCAATTCCGGGAACTAATCTTTAGGCTAATTGGCGTATAATGACCGAGTATTAACGTCAGACGGGCTATTTTCGAACTGGGAAGTTCGAGCCCTCGTTTGCGAATAGTGCAATCATACGTCAAGGAAGGTGCTTAATATGGCACGGGATAAATCGTCACCGTCGACGGGTGCGCAAACGGGAGAAGTGGAGAGTACCGAAGGGTTCTCTGGGGCAATTTCTTCAGTCGCAGCTAACGGCGCATCGGCTGCCTCCGGCGAAGCAGCAATCGAAATTAAAAACCTGGTCAAGCGGTACCGCAATATGATCACCCGGGAGTGGGTCAATGCGGTAAATGACATCAGTCTCGAAGTCAAGCAAGGCGAAATATTTGGCTTTCTCGGTCCTAATGGCGCCGGAAAGACGACAACAATCAAAGCTTTACTGGGCTTGATCTTCCCAGACTCAGGTGTTGTAAAAGTACTTGGGCAGGCTCCGGGCAATAACGAGATCAAAGCGAGAATCTCTTATTTGCCGGAAAGCCCTTATTTTTATGAGCACATGTCGGCGAAGGAAATTATCAACTTTTACGCATCGCTCTTCGGACTTGATCCACGTGAGCGTTCGAAGAGAGCGGACTATCTGATCGACCTGGTCGGACTGGCCAGCGCAGGTAATAAGCCGTTGCGAGCGTTCTCGAAGGGTATGCTCCAGCGAGTTGGTATTGCTCAGAGCTTAATCAACGATCCGAAGGTCCTGTTCTTCGACGAGCCGACGTCAGGTCTCGACCCGATCGCCCACCGTGACATCCGCGACCTGATTCTCCACCTTCGAACCGAAGGGAGAACGCTCTTCCTTTCCTCACACCAACTGTCCGATGTCGAACTCGTATGCGATCGAGTGTCCATTCTCTACCGTGGAAAGATCCGCAAAATGGGCCGAGTCGATGAGTTGGTAATCGGCGGCAACGTTGAGATTCTCGTTATGGGTTTAGATCCGACCCCCACAGTAACTGCAGAACTGACTGCGCTCGGGGCCAAGCTTGAGCAGAGCGGCCGCGACACTCTGATTATAGGCAAGGCCGATATCGAGAGTAAAAACGCGTTGATCGACCTTATTCGACGTTATAAGGCGCAATTGATCGCAGTGACTCCGACTCGACGGACACTGGAAGATATCTTTATTGAAACAGTACGTGAGGGTGAAGTCGAAGCAGGCGAAGCCACCAAGTTTGCAGAAGCTTCCACGGCGGAAGCTTTGGAGGTCAAGTAAGTATAATGGGGACAGTTTTTACGCTTGCGCAAGGTACGTTTGGCGAGGCTATTCGGCGCAAGATTCTGAATATCTTTCTGATGGTCGCTCTCGCGATGATCGGACTTTATTTTGCTTTTACTTCATTCACTGCACGTGAAGACTTAACGATCACATTGAGCACCGGTCTGGGTGTTATAAGTTTGGCAGGCGTCTTCATCAGCGTCATTTTGGGCATCAACCTGGTTCCATCGGAGATTGAAAAGCGCACTATCTACACCATCCTCTCAAAGCCGGTGAGACGGCATGAGTTTCTGCTTGGCAAATTCTTTGGAGGCCTTACCACTGTCTTCGTGAATATCGCGTTGATGGGGATTGTCTTTATTTTGCTCGTCTGGTTCAAAATCCGCCATCCTGAGGCATCCGTTTGGGAAGGCGTCTTGATGATCTTCTTCCAAATGATGCTCTTGAGTGCGGTCGCGCTGCTATTTTCGGTGTTCGTGTCGCCATTCGTCAACTTCTTCTTAACATTCAGCGTGTACCTGTTGGGAAGCATGTCGAGTGTCACCGAATCGCTGGCAACTCCGGGCAAGGATAAGAATCCTATTACGGTTGGCTTTTTCTGGCTCATCCATTTCCTAATCCCGAACTTAGGTAACATCAATATTCAAAATCCAATCATACACCCAGATATCCAGATCCAGAACATGGATGTCTATATGGCGCAGACAATCTTGTACGCGATCATCTATTCGGCCATCATGCTCCTGATTGCGATTTTGATCTTCGATCGACGGGAGGTTTAGTAGATGAGCACGACTAACCGTCCTCTCGTCATAGCCGTCATTTTCTTATTGTTCATTCCGGTCGTACTGCTGCAGGCCATAATCGATCCGCAGCGGCACCAGTTCGAGCCTGACCTTCACAACTCCGGGGAGGCAATCAAACAGTTGCCTATTGAGTTTGCCCTGGGCGCAGCAACTGGTTTCAGCCAGGCCATCGCCGGTTTGCTTTGGGTTCGGACTGACGAGTTCTTCGACAAGGGTAACTACGACGCAATTGTCCCGATGGTGCGTATCATCACCTGGCTCGACCCGCACAATATNNCACGAGACCGGTGCATGGCACCTTGACTATAACTTCACCGACGCAGACCAGCGATCCGACCGCCGGTACATCCCGGTTTCGATCGCCTTGTTGGAAGAGGGCATTGCAAACAATCCCAACGTGCCCGACCTCTACGCTGACCTGGCATTTACGCACTTCTTCCGAAAGATCGCCGACTATCCCCAAGCGGTCTACTGGTATCAACGGGCGGAGAAGGTTCCGCATTGGGATGTCACAGTTGTTGGCCACGGACTAGCCCACGCTTATCTGGCTAATGGACAGATACAACAGGCGATCGACCAGTGGAAGTACTGTGTGGCACAGCACCAACTTCGGATACAGTCCATCACGGACTCGGGACTGAAGTACGCAGAGCAAAGCGGTCTTCTGGTGGCTGAGAGGAACCTGGTTGAGACCGAGGCCCGATACAAGTGGCGAAAGGTGCAGACGCAGCCGCCGTACGACGTTCACTTCAACGCCAAGGTGACGCGAATCGCGCCGATGGTCCTGGTGGTGAGTGGTCAGATGAGCGCAATTGGAGCGGCTCCCGGGTTTAACCTGCAAACCGGCGCCCATTCGTGGATTCCGGCCGATGGCACCCGCGTCGACATCAGGCTGCAGGACTCCGGCTATGTGATTCCGCCTTCAACATCGATGTCCTTGACCAACAACGTTAAGAACACGGTGACGATTATGCAGGATTCGGCAAGTGTGCGCGGCGGGATCTTCGAAAAGAAGATTGACATGAGCAAAGATCACCTTGGGGCTCAGTCGATGTACAGCTTCACCGCTCCCTCATACACTCTCCAAGTCTGGTACGATCCGGCTAATCCGAACTCGACTCCGCCGAATGTTGCCGACAGGTTTGGCTGGATAGGCGAAGGAGTCACCGACAAGAACTACCTCGACGCCAGCGGGAATATTCCTGCTACAGCAGGCGCGTTTACACCCGGGTTAAGGATCGTCAAAAAGACCTTCACCCTATCCCGTGATGATATATTTGGAACCGACCTCAAGATATTCCAATAGACGCATCGGACCGTATCCAACGAAAGCGCGACAGAACTGTCGCGCTTTCTTTGTGTTTCTGGCATTTCCGCCGCCCTCCGCTGTTAGTTCAACAGGTGATTTTCGGGTATCATCTGTAGCCGATCGAAATATCGTCTTTGCCGGCTCAACCCGGTGCAACGGTCAGCTCCCGAACCATGTCAGGTCAGGAATGAAGCAGCATTAAGGTT
>PLAD01000061.1 GCA_003134215.1 Armatimonadota bacterium | reverse complement strand
GTAGGCACGCAGGTTACGATCAGCGGGGCTAATTTCACTGAGTCATCGCTAGTCAAGTTCGACAACGCGGCCGCGACAGATATCGTTGTAATTTCCGACACCATTATCGAAGCCGTGGTACCAGCGGGCGCGTTCTCAGGTTTCGTTTTCGTCTCGGCAGTTGGTGGGTCGGTGATGTCGGACGAGACGTTCACTGTGCTTCAGCCGCCGACGATTGAGTCGTTCTCACCTCTCGCGACTGGTGCAGGCAAGACCATTACGATCACCGGTACGGACTTCACTGACATTGTCGAAGTGCGGGTCAACGACCTTGCGGCGCGCTTCAGTCCAGAATCCGCTACTATTTTATATGTTGAGGTGCCGGCGCGAGCATCGAGCGGCCCAATCACGATCGTCACTCCCGGCGGCACAGGGCAGAGCTTCCAGGAGTTGACCTTCGTCGAGCCTCCAATTATCTCCGGTTTCGAACCGACTGTCGCAGCGGCCGGGGCAACTGTTCATCTCACCGGTGTCTATTTCAGCGGTGCGACTCGGGTTGTTCTTGGAGACAAGGACGTTGCAGACTTCATCGTAGTTTCAGATACGGCGATCGCCGCGCGGCTCGGGGACGATTCGTCAAGCGGCTTTTTTGGCGTAGTTACTTCGGGTGGTAAAGCGGTCAGCGATTTCGATTTCAAATTGATTCCTGCGCCTGTAATATCATCAGTCTCCCCTGCTGCGGCTGGAGCAGGCAAGGTGGTGAGCATCTACGGGTCAGGATTTACCGGAGCAACTTCGGTGAGCTTCAACGGAGCTCTATCCGACCAGATAACGGTCGAATCCGATTCCATCTTGATTGCCGTTGTTCCGAACGATGCGTCCTCCGGGGAAATCGAAGTCGTGGCTCCCGGCGGTATCCGCTCGGCGGAGACTACCTTTAACTTTATACACAATCCGACGGTTGCGTACTTCACGCCTACTCGTGGAGCGATTGGTACCGACGTGACGATTGTCGGCGACAATCTTTCGAGCGCCACCACCGTCTCGTTCGGCGGCATCACAACGTCGGAGATCGTCGTACTCTCAGACACTTCCATCGTCGCCAAGGTTCCTACCGGCGCAGATGTCGGCGAACTGGCAGTCGTTACAATGGGCGGGGCAACCGTAGCGGACAGTCCATTCTCGGTCGTCCATCCTCCGGAGATCAGTGAGTTCGTGCCGACAATCGGTGCAGTGGGTACCCTCGTCAAGGTAGAGGGTGCGAACTTCGAAGAGGGTATCATTGTCAGATTTGGCGACACTGAAGCGGTGGAGATCCTGGTCTCAACGGCGACGACGCTGGAGGCTGTGGTTCCTATCGGAGCGACGACGGGAAGGATTTCCGTTTCGACCGTCGGCGGATCGGCAAGCGCCGACACAAAGTTTACCGTAGTCCAGCCTCCAACGATCAAATCACTTGTTCCTCGAGAGGGGGGAGTAGGGTCGACGATCAGCATCGCAGGGTCAAATTTTATCGATGTCACGCTGGTGAAGCTCAACGAGTTTTCTTGCGGTTTCGCCGTGAAGTCTTCAAATATGCTTCTGGCAGAGGTTCCGACACTCGCAACTAATGGCCACATTACTATCGTCACTCTTGCTGGTACTGCAGTCAGCGAAGAAGAGTTTACGGTGCTCCAGGCTCCGTCAATCCGGTCTTTCTCACCGAATGCCGTGCCTGCCGGCTCGACCGTCACCATTAACGGCGATGGCTTCAGCGGCGCTACCAGTGTTAAGCTGAGCGGCCGAGATGTTGCCGAGTATGTCGTGGACTCGGAGACAAAGATTACCGCAACGCTCGGAAACTATGCTGTAAGTGGCCCTATTACGGTGACGACGGCAGGCGGTGTCGCATCGTCCGACCTAAGCTTGCACATTATTTCCGCTCCGTCCATCAGGCGTTTCCTCCCGGCCTCCGGCGGGGTAGGCTCGGCCATTACTGTCCTAGGTGCGAATCTCATTGGAGTGACCGCGGTTACGGTTGGGGGTGTCTCCGCGATCGAGTTCACTGAACTATCGGATACGGAGCTTTCAGTTATCATCCCGAGCGGCGTATCTTCCGGAGTCATATCCGTGACGACTGCTGCAGGAACATCATCAAGTTCGGCGAAATTCGGGGTACTTCCGGCGCCAGTAATTAAGTCTTTCACACCGACAATCGACGGAGTTGGCGCAAAGGTCATGATTACCGGGGCGGCGCTGTCGGGCGCGAACTTGGTCAAGTTCAACGAGACCGTGGCGACGAAGTACACAGTAATTTCGGCTACTTTCGTTTCAGTGGAAGTTCCGCAGGGCGCAACGACGGGACCGATTAGCATTACGACATCCGGCGGAACTGCGGTCAGCCAGGTGAACTTTAGCGTCGTCCCGCAGCCGGTCATCCATTCCCTATCGACAGATTCCGGACCGGTCGGCGCGAAAGTGACCATTAATGGTGAACATCTAGCAGGGGCGACTAGGGTGGCTCTTAATGGCATCACGCAGGCGAATTTCGTTGTAGAGTCGCCGGAATCGATCACCTTTGAAATTGGTGAAAACGCAGAAAGCGGCTTGATTACGGTCACAAACTCCGGTGGTATCGCAGAAGCGGAGACGTCGTTCTCAGTCATCCCATTCCCAAGCATACTTTCGTTCACGCCGACGTCGGGACCGGTGGGAACGGTGATTACAGTTACCGGCGTGACGTTAGATCGTGCGACAGCGGCGACGGTAAACGATGTGAAGGCGAATGTCGCCTCTCTCAGTGCGACTAAGGTTAAGCTGTTCGTTCCAAACAACGCTACGACCGGGCTGCTGTCGATTACTACCCGGTACGGGGTAGCAGTCAGTACTCAGGACTTCGAAGTGATTACCGCTGCATCCGTGACAGACATTGCCCCTCCAAGCGCTCCGGCGGGCGCAACGGTAACTATTGCAGGGCGCGGCTTTACCGGGGCGACTGCGGTGCTGTTCGGCGGCGTCTACTCGCCGGCCATTGTGGTCAACTCCAACACGTCCATCACGGCGCAAGTGCCGTTTGGGGCTCATTCAGGTGAAGTGCATGTTCAACTTCCGGCTGGCGCGGCGGTGAGTACAAGACCTTTCACCGTGATATTAAGCGTGGTGGGTGTCGAACCATTAAGCGGCGCTCCAGGCACACTGGTATCGATTAGCGGCGTCGGATTCGACGGCGTCAGCCGGGTCGATTTCGGCGGGGTTGAAGGTGAGATAGCATCTGCAACCGACAATTTAATCACTGTCTACGCACCGATCACCGGAATCGACGGCCCCATCAATGTCACGACTCCGATTGGGACGACAAGCAGCCCAAGCAACTACTTCTATCCTCCAACCATCGTTGGCGTGACTCCCGAGAGCGGACCGCCGACCACGATGGTCGCGATCGCAATGACGAAGAATGTCGACCTAACGAACGAAGAGTGCGAAGTTTCATTCATCAATGGGGTGAAGGTGCTTCCAAGCTACGTCGACCCGATGGATCACGTGGTCTATATCGTTATACCGGCAGATGCAGCAAGTGGAATACTTCGTGTTACCACCAAGGGCGGCATCGCCGAGAGCGTTCGCGAGTTTACGGTTACGGAAGAATGATTTGGTTTCATGATCTCCATGCGGACCTGTTTTCTTCCATAGAGCTTCGAACCCCCTAGAAACAGTCGACGTAGTCGTTCGTCCTCGTGCAAGATCCAGTGTTCTCGGTGCCTGTTGGTAAGCAGGCATTTGCACGGTTCAGGATTTCTTTACTGCCCCACCGCCGACTTTACGCTAAATTCATCCACTAAACTAATCCCCAATCGATATTGGCGCCTCTTCTGGTACTACGCTGGAACAGCGATCAAGAGAGTCCTGGATGGGTTAATGTTGGTTGACAGTTGGAAAGCGCATGGGCTATACTTTTCTAAGATTTTAGGGATATTGTGCTGCCGACATTGATCGGTGAGGAGATGTTGCTATGTTGGACGCACCGGTGCGTAAACTATCTGAACGAGCGCTGAACGCGCTTCCATCGCCGACATTAACGATTGCCGCGAAGGCTAATGCTTTGAAGGCTGAAGGCCGCGATGTTGTCAGCTTCAGCGCCGGTGAACCGGACTTCGACACGCCCGAAAACGTTAAGCTCGCAGCTATCAAGGCGATTGAGGGAGGCCAGACCAAGTACACCGCATCGTCCGGCACGCCCGCGCTGAAGAATGCTATCATAGCCAAGCTGGAGCGCGACAACGGACTGACCTACAAGCCGTCGCAGATCATCGCATCGGCCGGCGCGAAACACAGCATTTATAACCTGATGCAGGCGATTCTGCAGCAAGGCGACGAGGTGTTGATTCCTGCGCCCTACTGGGTTTCCTACCCAGAACAGGTAAAGCTTGCCGGTGCGAAGCCGGTGATCGTCCCGACCGACGACAACTTCCAGATCAGCGCTTCGGTGCTTGAGCGCTTCGTCACGGCTGAGACTAAGCTTTTGATCATTAACTCGCCGTCGAATCCGACCGGTGCGGTTTATGATGAAGAGACCCTGCGCGAGATCGCGGAGCTTGCTGTTCGATACAATATTTACGTCCTTTCCGATGAGATCTACGAGAAGGTGCTTTACGATGGGCGGAAGCCAATCTCAATTGCATCGTTCAACAGCAAAATTAAGGACATGACGATTACGATTAATGGGCTGTCAAAAAGCCATTCGATGACCGGATGGCGCCTCGGCTATGCAGCAGGAGATTCCGAAATTGTCTCGGCAATGGGAAGAATTCAGGACCAGAGCACTTCGAACCCATCAAGCATAACTCAGGCAGCGGGTGTCGAGGCTCTCAACGGACCGCAGGAAGCAGTCGAATTGATGCGGGTAGAGTTCGAGAAGCGGCGAAACTATATCGTTGCGGCTCTCAACGACATTTCCGGAATTACTTGTAATCTGCCCGCCGGCGCGTTTTATGTTTTCCCGAATGTCTCGTCGCTTTACGGACGAACGTACAGTGCGAACGGAGAGACATTCGTGGTTCGGGGCAGCGATTCGCTTGCTGAATACCTACTGGAACAATCGGATGTGGCGGTCGTTCCCGGGTCCGGTTTCGGAGCGGATGGGTACCTTCGCCTTTCGTATGCGACATCGCTGGAGAATATAGTCAAAGGCGTCAAGCGCATTTCTGAAGCGATTGGACGGCTGGAATAGCCGCGTCAGTGAAGAGATTGTCGGACGACCAACTGTTGGAAGAAGCGCGGGTTCGTGATATCCCAATCGCCGAACCCGCTCTTTTGCGGCAGGCTCTTACACATAAGTCCTTTGTGCCGGAAAAGCCCCTTCTGAGCAACGAGCGGCTGGAGTTTCTCGGCGACTCGGTCCTCAACCTCATTGTCGCCAATTTGCTCTTTAAACAGTATTCCGACCGCAACGAAGGAGAACTTGCGAAAGCACGCTCTCTTGTTGTCTGCCGCACCGCTCTGGCGGCCAGCGCTCAACGATTGGATATTGTTCCATTGATCCGCCTTGGACCAACGGAAGAGGCCCTGGGAGGTCGCTCACGCTCGTCACTGGCGGCAGACGCCTACGAGGCTGTTGTTGCTGTCATCTATCTTTTGAAGGGCCTTCCCGCAGCTCATGACTTCATAGTCAGGACTCTCGCACCAGAGCTGGAATCGGTTGACCAGCTTGCTGATTGGCGTGATGCCAAAACCACCCTTCAGGAGCTTTGCCAGTCTGAGAGGAGTGCGCTGCCATACTACAGGATTATCTCCGAGAAGGGAAAACCTCACGACCGTACTTTTACAGCGGAAGTCATGGTCGACGGTGTCGCCGCCGGCGTAGGGACAGGTAAAAGTAAAAAGGAAGCCGAACAGGCGGCCGCGCTCAAGGCTCTGGAGGCACGAGCGAGCGAAGCTTCTACAGAATGAAAAGAGACTAAACCAGATGACTGATCTTCTCTCAAGCGCAATCGACAGCTTCACCGATAGATTTGTAGGACAACCGGCATTTGCCGCTTATGCCCCAGGACGAGTCGAGATACTTGGTAATCACACCGATTACAACGGCGGATATGTTATGTCCGCTGCGATCGACCGCGG
>PLAD01000289.1 GCA_003134215.1 Armatimonadota bacterium | reverse complement strand
GATATCTGACTGTAGGCCTTGCATTGTTGCAGGGTTGCGGCATAACTTTCCTGTTGAGCAGTCAGGGCATTATTGACGGCAACATCCTTGTGAAGGCGAGCGTCGTGCTGCTGCTGATGGCTGGAACATCGTTTCTGATGTGGGTGGGTGAGATGATTACCGAAAAGGGCATCGGCAACGGTGTATCTTTGATCATATTTGCAGGCATTATGGTGAGGCTTCCACAGCAAATTACCGCAGTTGCAAGCTTGGTCGATGCTCATTCGGTACAGCCATGGCAGATATTGATTCTGATCGTTTCGTTCTTTGCGACAGTAATCGGTGTTGTCTATGTTACACTTGGTCAGCGACGCATCCCGATTCAGCATGTTCGACGCATTGTAGGCAATAAGCAAACCCAGGGCGGAATGTCTTACATGCCGTTTCGCGTCAACTCTGCGGGCGTCATTCCTATCATTTTCGCGGTGTCTATACAGCTGCTTCCGTTAACCTTTGCGAACTACGTTCCGCGAGGATCCGCCATCGGAACAGCCTTATCCTGGATGACAACTTATCTGACACCTGGCCAGAGTTCCAACCCGTTCATTGCGGCTTTAGCCACCCTGATCTACGTTGGAATAATCATCTTCTTCACGTACTTCTATACCGCAGTAATGATGGATATACCGCACATAGCGGACGATTTGCGCAAGCACGGTTCCTACATTCCCGGTATCCGTCCGGGTAAAGCGACCGAAGAATATCTCGATCGCGTAATGACTCGGATTACATTGGCCGGCGCAGTATTCCTTGCTACCGTTGCCCTGATGCAGTATTGGATTCCGGCGATAACTGGAACTGCTCATGCCTTCACGCTCGTCGGCGGTACGTCATTGCTGATCGTGGTCGGCGTTGCGCTTGACACGATGCAGGCGATTGAATCTCAGTTGCTTATGCGTCACTACGAAGGCTTTATTCGTTAGTAAGGATGAGTGAGGCGTACGTAACATGCGGTTAATTTTGATTGGCCCTCCCGGTTCGGGAAAGGGTACGCAGGGTAGATTGCTTGCTGCTCACTTTGGCAATAAGCATATTGCGACCGGTGAGCTTATCCGCGATGAAATAGCCCATCACACTAAATTTGGGCAAGAAATCGAAGCGACCATCGCTAAAGGTAATTTACTGGACGATGAAGCGGCGCTTCATCTTCTGACAGAGCGAGTTGACATACTTCAAAAAGGTTACATTTTAGATGGCTTCCCTAGAACGGTGCATCAGGCTCAATTGCTCCTCGGAATAGATAAGCTTGGACCGCTCACCGCCGCGATCTACTACGATCTGAGCGATTCGGCTGCGGTGGAGCGACTCTCCGGACGATTAACCTGCCCGCTTTGCGAGCGCAGTTACCATGAGCGAACGGAACTGCCGGCAACTCCTGGTATATGCGACGATGACGGTACCGCGCTCGTTCGACGGCCGGAAGATACTGCGGAGGCAATAGTTACACGGCTCACACTGTTTCATCAGCAGACGCAGCCTTTGCTCTCCTTCTTCGAGGAGCGCGGGTTGCTTGTCAAGGTGAACGCATCAACTGATCCGCCGGCAATTTTTGAAAGTACAGTGGCTTTGCTGTCAGAAAAGACGCTTTAACAATACTGTTTTTCTGATTGACGGGGTATACTGTTTCGATGTTGCGACTGAAAAGTTCAGAAGAGATTTCGTTGATGCGTCGTGCAGGAGCAGTTGTTGCTGAAGCTCTTGCGGCAATGCGTGACAGCATTGTGCCTGATGTGACCACGACATTGGATCTGGATGAGGTCGCGGCGGAAGTTTTGAAGAAACATGGTGCGAAGTCGGCGTTCCTTGGCTACAAGCCGCCTTTTAGCCGAGTGGCTTACAAATACAACACATGTTTGTCCGTTAATGAAGAGGTCGTGCATGGAGTTCCGTCGGCAAACCGGGTCCTGCACACTGGTGATATCATAGGTCTCGACATGGGGGCGTCCGTTGACGGTTGGTACGCGGATGCCGCCATAACCGTGCCTGTCGGTCAAATTAGTGCTGTTGCTAAGAATTTGCTGACAGTGACTCAAGAGTCGTTGATGAAGGGGATTGCTCAGGCTAAGCCAGGCAACTATATGGGAGATGTGTCTGCTGCTGTTCAAAAGCACGCAGAACGGGCAAGGTACGGAGTTGTACGGACCCTTGTCGGACATGGGATTGGTCAGACTCCGCATGAGGAGCCGCAGGTTCCGAACTACGGTCGTCCAGGACGAGGGATACTGTTGAAGCCGGGCATGACATTTTGTATCGAGCCGATGGTCAACGTTAAGAGCGATGAAGTGAATCATGTGCCAGGCGATGAGTGGACTATTGTCAGTGCGGACGGTTCATTGTCCGCTCACTTTGAACACACGATTGCAGTTACTGAGCACGGGCCGGAGATTCTAACCGCCGGTCGCTTGGTGGGAGAAAATATACAAGTTTATGCCAGCGCCTAATAGAGGCGGCGGAGCTCGCCGTGGTGGCGGCGGGGCGCGCGGTCGTGGAAGTGCCACGCCTCGCCCTCGACCTGAACCGAAAGAAAAGCAAGGTTACGAAAAAGAAGAAACGATAGAAGCGGAAGGGACGGTGACGGAAACGTTGCCGAACGCTATGTTCCGCGTGCAGATTGAAAGCGGTCCGATCATCCTCGCTCAAGTGTCAGGAAAGATGAGGCTGCACTTTATTAAGATTTTGCCGGGTGACCGTGTGCGGCTGGAACTATCGCCGTACGACTTGACCCGTGGACGAATTCAGTATCGATATAAGTAAATATACGCCGGGATGTCGCAGGCAGAGCTTCTGTCTGTGGCTGCGTTTGCCTGGTAAGGAGCAGAGATAGTGAAGGTAAGAGCATCAGTTAAAAAGATTTGTGAAAAGTGCAAGGTGATCAAGCGCGAAGGTGTCGTCCGGGTCATTTGCAAGAATCCGAAGCACAAGCAGCGACAGGGCTAAGCCGGTGACGACGCCGCATCGAGCGGTCGGAAATTATACAGTGGATATCCTGGGGAGGAAACAGTAACGTGGCACGAATTGCGGGCATAGACCTGCCGCGAGACAAGCGCATTGAATATGCCTTGCTTGCTATTTTCGGCATTGGTTTGACTAGCAGCAGGCAGATATTGGAAAAGGCCGGAGTGAATCCGGACACCCGAACCAACGATTTGACCGAGTCTGAAACTGGACGGCTTCGCGACATCATTGAGCGTGAATATCGCGTCGAAGGCGACTTGCGACGTCAAACTCAGATGAGCGTTCGTCGGCTGCAGGAGATCCGCTGCTATCGCGGTATCCGTCATTCGCGCCATCTTCCGGTGCGCGGACAGAAGACAAAGAGCAACGCAAGAACCCTTCGCGGCAAGCGCCGGCCGATCGCCGGTAAGAAGAAGACTGGTAAGAAGTAAACCATGGCACGAAAACAACAGCAGGACAATAAGAACGCTCGAGGACAGAAGCCCCGCGTTCTCAAGAATATCGCTCAAGGTGTCGTCCATATCAAGTCGACATTCAACAATACGGTTATCAGTATTACCGACACACGTGGAGATGTCATCTCCTGGGCCAGCGCCGGCATGGTCGGTTTCAAAGGCTCTCGTAAGAGCACTCCATTTGCTGCACAGCTTGCCGCCGAAAACGCTGCACGCAAAGCAATGGAACACGGTCTTCGCCGTGTTGAAGTGATGGTCAAAGGGCCTGGCGCAGGTCGCGAGACCGCGATCCGAGCTCTTCAGGCTGTTGGTGTTGAAGTTAGTTTGATTCGGGACGTAACCCCGCTGCCCCACAACGGCTGCAGACCTCCCAAACGAAGGCGTGTCTGACCCCAACAGGAATTTTTGTCAGAAAGATATGCCGCTTCGGTGACAGAATGGTCATCCGGTAATGCGGCTGGAGAACAAGAGAGAGAATGGCTGTTAATCACGATCCTAAATGCCGACAGTGCCGCCGGGAGGGAGTAAAACTCTTCCTCAAGGGCTCACGGTGCTACACTAAAAAGTGCGCAATCGAGAGACGACCGTATGCACCTGGTATGCACGGACAGTCTGATGCCCGTCGTAAAGTAACCGAGTACGCCACCCAGCTTCGCGAAAAGCAGAAGATGAAGCGATACTATCGGGTCCTCGAGAAGCCTTTCCGCAACTCGTTGACCGAAGCAATACGGCGCAAGGGTGTTACAGGCGAAAACCTGCTGCAACTGCTTGAGCTCCGGTTCGACAGTGTACTTTATCGCCTCAATGTCGCGGCGTCACGTGCGCAGTCCCGTCAGCTTGTCAGCCACCGCCATTTCCTTATCAACGGTAAGAGAGTTAATATCCCTTCCTACATCCTTAAGGTTGGCGACGTGATTGAGATTCACGAAGGAAGCCGAAAGCATCCTCAGATCCTTGACTCCCTTCGCGGAGTCGGACGTCGAACACCGGAATGGCTTTCGTTTGATGCGGCAACTCTTACCGGCAAAGTTCTGGCAATCCCAACTCGGGACCAGATCGATACGCCGGTCGAAGAACAGCTCATAGTCGAGTTCTACTCGAGGTAAGCCGGTAGCGGCAAATATGCTTGTTCGGGCGCGACGGAGTCGCGNNGCGCCCGCTTTTCCGCCGCAGTTTTAGTCTGCGCGTTACGATCACAGGAACCAAGCTGCACACTTGGTTCGTCTAAAGGGACCTGAACACAATAACCATGGCTGACATTTTTACAATACCGGAAATAAAGGCGCTGGAGCAAAGTGACAATTACGCCAAGTTTGTTGTCGAACCGCTGGATCGCGGCTACGGCATCACGCTCGGTAATTCACTGCGCCGCGTCCTGTTGTCGTCAATAGTTGGCGCCGCCGTCACATCGGTGAAGATCCTCGGAGTCCAGCACGAGTTTTCGACGATTCCTGGAGTCAAGGAAGACACAACCGAACTTTTACTCAATATCAAGAATCTGGCGTTCAAGGTACATCCGTCCTTTACTACTCAGGAAGATGCTCCCACAGTCCGGACTGCACATATCGAAGTCCATGGCGAAGGTCAAGTGACGGGAGCGGATGTGAAGACGCCGCCGGATATGGAACTGGTCAACCCGGAACTGTACCTGGCATCTATTTCAGATCCGGATGCGACGCTCGATATCGAACTGACCGTTGACCTCGGTAAAGGTTATGTTCTTCCAGACAAGTCGATCGCTCAGCAGATCGGAATTATACCGATCGGCGCCGCCTTTACTCCGGTTCGCAAGGTCTCGTACACAGTGGAAGCGACAAGAGTCGGGTTTAAGACCGACTTCGATAGATTGACATTAGAAATCTGGACCAACGGTACTATCGCTCCTGCCGATGCACTGGCGTCTGCGGCGTACACCCTGGAGCAGTTCTTCCACCGGTTTGTCGAAGCGCCTCTTTCAAGAATGGCCGCAGCTCTCGCTGACGGGGATGCATCGCGCGGATTTGCATCCGGGGCTCCTGATGCCCGTATTGAAGAGCTCGACTTTTCGGTCCGTACATACAACTGTCTAAAGAAGGCCAGCGTGCTGACAATTGGCGAACTCGCGCAATTGTCCGAGCTTGATCTGATGCAGATCCGCAACTTCGGAAAGAAATCGCTCACAGAAGTGAAAGAAAAGCTCGCTACTCTCAATTTGACGCTTAAGGGTTCGCCTGAAGGC
>PLAD01000370.1 GCA_003134215.1 Armatimonadota bacterium | reverse complement strand
GCGGGCCGCGCAGGGTCTTGTGAGTCGTGGTGGTGATGACATCGGCGTAGCCGACTGGCGTCGGGTGCTCACCAGTAGCGACTAGGCCGGCAATATGGGCGATATCGGCCATCAGCAGCGCTCCGACTTCATCGGCTATTTCACGCATCCGTGCAAAATCGATGGTTCGCGGATAGGCGCTGGCTCCGACGGTGATCAACCTGGGCTTGTGCTCGCGTGCCGAGCGCAGCATATCTTCGTAGTCGAGGCGTCCGGTTTCGGCGGAGACGCCGTAGAACTGGGCGTTGTAGGTCTTGCCGCTGAAGTTCACCGGGGAGCCGTGAGTGAGGTGGCCGCCTTGATCAAGCCGCATACCGAGGATGGTGTCGCCGGGCGAAAGCAGCGCGGTAAAGACCGCGATATTCGCCGATGCGCCGGAATGGGGCTGGACGTTGGCGAAATTGACGCCGAAAAGCTGCTTTGCGCGGTCGATTGCAAGCTGTTCGACAATATCGACATATTCGCAGCCGCCGTAATAGCGCTTGCCGGGATAGCCCTCGGCATATTTATTCGTCAACACCGAGCCCTGAGCTTCCAGGACTGCACGGGAGACGATATTTTCACTCGCGATCAGCTCGATCTTGTCATGCTGACGACGCTGTTCCTGCTCAATCGCAGCGAAGACAGCGGGATCTGCGGATTCGAGATGCGCGGTATCTATTTTTGTGATGCCGTAATGACGCAACCTGGCGCTTTCAGCACGTAATGCTTCCTCGATGATAGCCACGATCAAAGTCTCCTAACCAAATCAATAAAGTGTGCCCCTATATTACCGCAACTGGGCACCGGTTCGGACAGCAAACGAAGGATCTAAACTTGTAGCAATCGGTTATTAGAAGTCTCCGCTGAATGTATTCACCGGCTAGCAGCCCTGCGGGCGGGTAGTCCTCCGGACACGGACCGCGGCGGGTAGTTGTCTTTGTGTTCGGCAGGGCTGCTTGTCCGGGACCGGTGAGCGACAGCAGCGCGCTGTAGGTCAATCTAAGCACGATTACCGCCTCCGTTGCCGACTTCAGCGGAACTTTCAGCACAAAGTAGACTGAAGGCAACAATTAGCGATTATCGACCCGGTAAAAAAACGGCATCTATAACATATTATAATATGCTAATACATATATCTTTAAATTAGACTAATACCGATCTGCTATATGTTTCAACAGCGTTTCACTCCACTCCCCTACTCACTTACTCATCATTTGATACCAAAAAATAAAGTTTGCGCGATCATATTCTCTATGTTATATTAAGAGAATGTTAAGGTAACATAGAATTAACTAACTTTGATATGAGGCCACGATGCTTGACGCGCGGCAGATTCATCCGCTGACGGATTTTCTGAGAAACCACAAAAAACATATCGCGCGAATAACGAAGACGAAGTCTCCGATTATTCTGACGGTCAACGGTAAGGCGGAGTTGATTGTTCAGGATGCGGAGAGTTACCAAGTGCTGCTGGAACTCGCCGAGCGCGCTCGCTATATCGAGGCGATTCGAGAGGGACAGGCCTCTGTCGAGCGAGGAGAAGATAAAGCTCCTGAACAGATATTTGACGAGATGCAGGCACGAAATGCGGAGTCCGCCTGATCTGACAGGCGAGCCAGGTTTTAAATGATAAATTGCGGGAACCATAAAATTTGGACGGTATTGGACCGATTAATATAGAAGCAGCAGACCAATGATTACTACTCCAACCAAGTCCGCGTTGACGACTTTGATTCAGTTCATTCTTGTCGCAACAGTTAGTATTGCGCTCATGGCAGTTCTAGCTCCGATATTTACGACGGAGCACGAGGCGGCAGTGCATAACTGCCAGAGCAGAATGTCCGATCTTGGCCGCGCGCTGATTGAATATTCAGCTGATAACGACGGCAACTTTCCGTCGGGAAGCTACTACTATAAGCTTGCCAACCGCCGCTCGTTGACCGGCATGGGTTGGGCGGGGCAGCTCTATCCCTATGTCATGTCGAAGAACGATTTCAACGATGCACTCGGGGGATCGTCGGATGACATGCGGGAGGGCAAGTCAGTCGCCTACGCAATCAACGAGAATGCGGTAAGAAACCAGGATGTCGGGTCCTGGAACAACCGGGCAAAAACCGTCCTACTCTATCAGGTTTACGGTGCGCACGCCAGGATCGACCTCCCGGACGAAGGCACATGCAGCACCACCGGCGCCTGTTCACCGTCTGGCAATGGGACCTTGATCATGCTGGCCGATGGTCTCTTTCCTCGCAGAGTTGAGCCTGGAACCGGGAACCTCGGTCGACGGCACCTTGAACCGATGGGAGATGTGTGGCCGTCCCCGGCGGTTGACGGCGGTTCGTTCTTTCTCTTCGCCGACGGACATGTGCACTGGTACTTACCTTCCGCGATATCGTCGGGTAAAGATGCACGCTTCAAGAATGCGGTTCAAACCGGTAGTATTACTGGAGATGCAGCGGGTACCGAAGCTTCCAATTTCAGCGGCACGTTCAGCACCAAATAATCGAACGCAACGGTTCGCGGCGGCAGCCTGTTTCCTGACGGCGGCGCTTACGATTCTGCTATCGGCAAGATGCTGTGCGGCCCAGCAAGCTATACCGTCGTTCGCTACCGCAGCGGCAGCGAGGGCATGGGCTGAAGCCGAAGAGCATGCCGGAAATCTCAGCCTCGCTTCTACTGCTTATTATAAGGAAGCGGCAATGCGCCGTTCTCAGGGCGACGAGCAGGCGGCCGAAGTAGAAGAGCTGCGTGCAAGCCGCGTCGCCACCGATATCGCGCTAGCGGTTCCGGTCCAAAACACCGATGAGCCATTGCGGCTCGCCAAGCTCGAACCTCGCCAGGGATGCTTGATCGGTGTCCGCGACGAAGAAGGCACCAATGCTGACAGCTTTACGCAGAGGCTCGGCAGGCCGATCAGCATTGTTTACGACTACCTCGCCTACGGCGATCCATTTCCAATGAACTGGGCTCAAGACCAGGCAAGAGCCGGCAGGGCGATCCAGATCGCCTGGGAGCCGGCGGATATCCACGCAGTGCTGGATGACGAATACCTGGAGGGCTTCGCGCAGGACGCCGCGCGCTGCGGAACCGGGGTTTTTATTCGATTCGGCGGGGAGATGAACGGCTCCTGGACAACCTGGGGGAGTGATCCTGCGGCGTATGTGGCGGCGTTTCGCACGGTCCACGATGTGATGGCTCGATTTGCGCCGAATGCCGCGATGGTCTGGGCGCCTAACCAGGTTCCACTCTCGAATATCGACCGTTACTATCCCGGCGACCGCTATGTCGATTGGGTCGGAATCAGTGTGTACACTGTCCGCTACTACGACGACGATCTTTCTCGTCCAGCTTTTTACGACAGCCCCGCGACGATGATAGAGCCGTTCTATAAGAAGTATGCGGCGCGCAAACCAATCTGCCTGGTCGAGTGCGGGGTGTCTCGGCGCAGTAAAGTAGAGAACACCGATGCGGACGATTATGCGGCTGCGCGGATATGCGATTTGATGAACGCGGTGCGGGTGCGGTTCCCGCGGCTGAAGATGCTCTGTTTCTTCGACCGCAACAACCTGACCGGCGCAATTCCCGGCAGGCGACTGAACGACTATTCGCTGGCAGACGGCAGCTTAGCGCTGCAAGCGCTGAAACAAGCGGCATCGGACCCTTATTTCCTGTTTCGATACAGCCCGGGCGGCGAGTCTCTGGATGCCTACGAGAAAATTGGACAGTCGCTGCCAGTAGGCTTCTCTGGCCCGATTCTAGCATCGATTATCACCTACGATCTTCACCCGGCGTTGTCGATCAAGCAGGGTGATAAAACTCAGACAATCTATCGGCCGTATTGGGGGCGAATCGAGGCTCACGCAGGGCCGGTGACAGTCACGGTCATCGACTCCAAAGGCCGTATAGCCGGCATGAGAGCGCTCTCAGCTCCCTGAATTACCGACCATACAGCCCGGTGAGAACTGCTTTCCCGATACTGTGCGCCTGGATGTCCTTGTTGACGTCCGGCGGGGAGTCGGAGCACGGCGGCAGCTGGGCTACGTTCAACGCGTAGAGGGTAAATATGTAGTGATGCGGAGGGTCGCCGGCAGGTGGGCATGGCCCAGAATAGCCGGTGTTGCCGAAGCTGTTGGTGCAGACGACAAAGCCTGGGTCCATCTCCGAAACTTGCCGCCGCCCGTAGCCGAGCGGAAGCTGAGTTGTTGCGGCCGGTATTCCGAGTTGCAGCCAGTGCCACCAACCCTTTCCCTTGCCTGCATCGGGATCGTAGACAGTCAACGCATAGCTTTTTACGCCGGCCGGGGGGTTGGTCCAATAGAGTTCGGGAGAGATATTCGGGCCGCCCGCTTGAGTATAGGCCTGCTGAATCTGCATTGTACTGCTGTTCTTAAAACTTGTACTCATCAGGGTGAACGGGGGCGGA
>PLAD01000141.1 GCA_003134215.1 Armatimonadota bacterium | reverse complement strand
TTCATTCGCTAGCCGACGTATCTTCGGCTAGAGAGCGGCTCAACTTTTCGCCGAAACTTTCCCTCGAGGATGGACTCCGGCAGCTGATGATCGCAGTCGACTAACTGCTGCTGTTGCGGCGCAGTTTTGTGATACGACCGCCGACGATCCATTCTACAATGTAGACATTGCCTTCGCTGTCGAATGTGCCCCCATGCGGACTTGAAAATTTTCCCGGCTTGAGTTCTCCCCTGGTTAAGTTCGGCCACCCTGAACGATTGTGGGCTTCGTCATCACGACCAAGGTAGCCTGCCAGGCGATTGTCGTAATCGAAAACAGCAACTCTCCCAAAGAGCTCTGGAACCAGCAACAGTCCGCTATGCTCGGAAAAACAATCGGGATGAACCAGATCGTCAGAGCCGAACGAGTGAATAAAGGTCCCGTCTAAATCGTAGCACTGGATTCTGTGGTTGCCTCGATCGGCAATAAGCAGCTGGGTGCGGCCTTGCCGGTTGTAGATAGCAATGCCATGAGGACAGTCGAACCTGCCTGCACCCTCGGTTCCATCTATCGCGCCAATGTACGACCCATCGCTCGCGAAACGATGCACGAGGCTTGATCCATATCCGTCTGCAACCCAGATGTCGCCGTTCCCCCCAAGCCGTTTTTCGTTGACAGCTGCCCAGGTAGGAACGTACTGCCCGCCATCAGTGTAGGCTGGGTGAGACGGCTGTTCGATGGATTGAAGAACAGATCCATCAAGAGTAGTTTTGATGACTTGCTTCGAGTTTTGGTCTGTAAGCCACAAATAGTCGACATCGTCCTCATTAACAAGCGTCAAGCCGTGCGCTCCCAGGTATGCGCCCCAGCTGTTCAGAAGGACTCCGTCTGGATTGAAGATCAATATTGACGGTTCTGCCTGGCAAAATACGATCACATTGCCTGTCGAAGTGATCTGTACTCCGTGAGTCCGTCCATTATTTCGGCCGCTCTCGTTGTCGACGATAGCAGCCCAATTGTCGATCCATTCGTAATTACTGTTGATTGTAGACGTCATCGCTTTTGAGACTCCCTGTGATTATCCTTGACTCTGACTTACTGCTTCCGACATTTTTACGGCGCGGTTGATCGCCGAAAGTATCTTTGGCGCCTGTGTGGAAACCAAAAAGTGCGACCGTATGCGTTCGTATGCTCCTTGTCCGATCGCCTGGAGACGGTCGCGATCCGCTGAGAGCGCAATGATTTCTTCCGCCATCTGGGCAACCGAAAAGTTTGGAATGGATATTCCAGTGTCTCCGATCTCCTCGACTGTTCCGCCGCCGTCTGCGAAGCAGATGACGGGAGTTCCCAGCATCATATTCTCCAGTACGACGATCGGACATGGATCCTCGATCGACGTCATCGCGAATATGTCGAAATTACGAAACCAGGTTAACGGTTCGGGGGTGGAAGCGATGAACTCCACCGAGTTTTCGACCCCGAGTTTGCGCGCGGATTCGACGCACATCAACATTTCATCAGGGTCGGAGACGCCAATCCACTGAAACTGAACGGCGTCAGGACCAAGGTGGTCGATGACGGCCCTGGCTGTTTGCAGCCACAGGAAAATGCCTTTGCGCCAGTATGGCGTTCCGCACCCGCCGACTGTCAGCGGTTTACCAGTAGGAAAAATGCGAGGTTGGATATTACCATTATCGGCGACATATTGGTCTGGTACCGCCCCGTGGATAGTTTCAACAATCGTCTCGGATACTCCGTGATCGCCTATGAGCGCATTGCGGACCGAATCGGATACGGCGATATAGTACGATGGTCTCTCGAGAAGCTGTTTGCGGTACAGTCGAACAGCCATGGAAATCCCGATTTGCAGCTCGTGTACATGCAGTAGAATAGGGGCGGAAGGCAGATCAATGTTTTTCGACACAGGAGCTGACCAGACCGAGTTGAGATAAATGAGGTCTGGATTCCATTTTGTTAACTCAGTCGAGAGCGATGAAAGCAGCAAGCGCAGCCCCTTCGTGTAAGCTCTCTCAAACCTCGCACCCAGCTTTTGCGCCATCGGGCCGCCAAGAGGCATACGGGGGAGGATGTCGAGTTTGCCGAGCGTGCGGCACCGATCTGCGAGCGGGCCGCCTCGGATTGCCAGAAAGCGAACGTCCACATCGGCGGCAAGGCCCTCAAACAAGTCCAGTACGAGCTTCGGGGCGCCGGAGCGAGAAAGCTCGTGCAGAACTACGAGAATGCGCGGGCGTCGTGCTGCTGTATTCAAATCTACTTTTTCGGTACCGCTTGTTGTACAAGGTCGGCAAAGGTAGAAATTGGGTCGGGAGGTACCAATTCACGTACGCTTTTTGCAGCCGCGGCGCCGATAGCTCGCCACTCAGACCGGCGAGACCACGCGCGCTCTAGAGCTTCATCGAGGTATTTGGTTCTTGGCGCTGCTGCAACAAATCCCGAGACGTTGTCTTCCATCAATTCCGCATTGCCCGCCACATCCGTTACGATGCAAGGACGCCCGCAGAGCATCGCCTCAACGATAGCCAGAGGGAGTCCTTCGAATCGCGATGGAAGCACAAGTGCATGACACTCACGCCAAATCTGCTGGACGTCGCTTTGAAATCCCGCAAAAGAGACGTTTTGCAGGTCGTACATATGCTGCAGCTGTTTTAGACTGGCTTCATCGGGGCCGCCGCCGTAGAGACGAACATGCAGTGGACGAGTTTTCCACTTCTCCTGGCTTAAGACACTGAAGAGTACATCCTGCCCCTTCGATACGGGATGAAGTCTGCCGACACACGCAAGGGTGGTCGTCTCATCGCTCGGCCACTCCGGATCGGCGTCATAGGAGACATTAAAGGGATTGCGAATAATCGATGAACGCTTTAATGGAGCGGCAATCTGATTTCGCACTTGCTCCAGGTTTCCGTTCGAGACGAAAAAGCACTGGTCCGCTGCCTCGTAATTTCTGCGCATGAAGTCTGCAGCAATTGGTGTCGGCCAGATGCCGTCGCCAACGGCATGAACAATGATGACGTAAGGCAGTCCTGCCGACTGGCAGGCTGACATCCATTCTCCGCCTTGATGATGTCCGGAAAGGGAAATAACTACGAGATCGGGATGAACCGCTTGCAGCCAGTCACCCGGCGGGATATTTTGCAGTCTGCGTTTTACCCGCTGAGGAAACGTCAGATTCGGCTCGTGATCTTGCGGCCGATATTTCAGGTTGGCGCCGGCTTTGATGAGGGCTTCAAACTTTGGAACCGGCTCGTACCACTTGCAGACGTTTGCCGCAATTGGATACCCACGCTCCAGAAGCAGAAGGGACGTGCTGTACCACAGGTCTTCGGATCCGCCCCATGCGCCGCTGTACATCGTAGATACAAACGCGATAGTTGGTTTTTTGATCATTATGGACGTTCTCGGATGAACTTAGCTGGAGTTCCTCCCCAGATTTCGTACGGCGGAATAGATTTATTCACTATGCTTCCAGCAGCGACAATCGCGCCTTTGCCAATCGTGACGCCAGGCAACACGACGACGTGCGTCCCTAGCCAAACGTCTTCTTCTAGTACGATAGGGGCACCGGAAAAACCTTGTTCACCCATCGGAATATCTCGCCGCTCGTATCGATGATTCGCAGAAATGAGATAACAATAGGCTCCGATCATACTGTAACTTCCAATCGAGACAGGCTGAAATACTCCGATGACGGTGTGCTGGCCGATAAATGTCCGCTTCCCTATCGTCAACTGAGGGTCGGCGCCGTCATCTGCGCTGTTCCAAATCATCACATCGCGCTCGATCCATCCGTACTGTCCGCTTTTAATAAAGTCGGGAAAATCCTCTCGGCCGGTCACTATGAGGGACTTGTCGATCTGCGCAGGAAGAGACGAACTGAACTGTTCGGTCCATCTACGCATCTTCGATTTTTCTTGGTACTCTTTGAACCTGCGCGCAATTGGAAGCACGTGTTTCAGCAAGCCTACCTTGGGACTGCAATCGTAAATAGCGGCCCTGAGTTCGCGCGCGTACGCGCCCGGTCGTGGGTCACTTCTTGCAATAAGTATCCCGCTCGGGCGATCCCATGGGGCAATGAGGCAGCGAACGGCATCAAGAAAGCTCACCTGACGCATAGTCTGACCGTGCTCACGACCCTGCGATCGATCCAAATGGGACGCAATTGCGTTGATTGTCGTCATCGCGTAAGGCATCCTGCGTTCTCGCAGCTGCAGCAGCTTCTTTGTCGAGACACCAAAAAGTTCCGGAGCCCGCTCGGCAATCAGTAAGTTCACTGCGCTTTGCAGTCGGTTTTCTCCCTGCTGTATACGCGTAGCACTCTTTGCATGAACACGATACGACGTGAGCTTTTCGTCCAAATTGACGATCTTGTGCTTAACAGCAATTCTCATCCACAGGTCGAAGTCCTCAGCGATAGGCACCGAGCGATAGTTACCCGCTTCTATGACTGCCGACTTTCGGAATAAAACAGCAGGATGTCCAACCGGATTTTCGACAACCATTGTGTTGACGATATCGTCGTGAGTCGAGGGATAAGGTCTTCGATCTTGAAGTGTCTTCNNGAAATGCAACCTGCTGCGCAATACGGTCAGGCGCTGCGATATCATCGGCATCAATTCGTGCACATAGTTCGGTGTCGGCTTCTTCAACCAGGGCGGCAAGCGACTGGGCCAGCGGCATTGCTCTATCGACGACAATACGTCCCGGTATCTTGGACGGAATCCAATTTTGAAGCTCCTGCAGTGTGCCGTCGGTTGAGCCATTCTCCCAAACGATAATTTGTTGATTTTGGTACGTTTGGCCTGCGATACTGGCGAGAGTGTCAGGCAAGAACGGCATGCCGTTCTTGACTGCCATCAACCACGTTACTTTTTCACTCATGAATAAGTCCAACAATCCCTGAAATCGGAAACATCCTAAAACTTGCGCTGCTGCCGCTTCCGTCGGTAAGCGATCAAGAGATTGAACCTCCAATGAAGCAGCCGCTGACGGCTGTCAAAATTCGGCATATGATTCCATTCATGCTCGAGCATTATCGGATCGGGTCTTCTGGAAGCAATTTCAAGAGTAGCCCTGAAATCGTCCGGCGCTATTAGCATTTGCACGCTGTCAAGCAGACTCTTTTGATGAAGACGTTGCTCAACTGATTGCCCGGCCCTCTGTGCAAGGCTAGAAGCGATCTTCCGTATAACGGGCCACGAATTATTCAGTTTGTGCTCACGAAGGGCGTGAATTTTCTCTGGGCTGCACTTATACAGTGACGGACCGGCGTCGGATATGACTTTATTAACCGCGCTGACCAGCGTGTTTGTCGCCTGGGATTCTACTGTCGTACTTCTGGAATGAACCCGATAGGTGGTTAGCTCTTCGTCGAGATTAGCCATCTTGTCGTTCACTGCAATCCTGAGCCACAAGTCGTAGTCTTCAATGTTAACCGGTCCAACCGGCCGATAGTTGCCGGCTTTAAGCACGGCATCCCGTCGAAGAAGAACCGAAGGATGTCCAATGGGATTTTCAAAAATCAGAGTGTTTACAATATCGTCATGCGTTACAGGATAGGGCTTGCGCGCCGGCCGGGCATTTCCTTCGGAGTCGATCTCTCGCATCTGCGTTCCAACTACAGCAACGTCCGGGTGGGAATCGAGAAATGCTGCTTGCTTGTGCAGTCGCTCCGGATGCGGTATGTCGTCGGCATCGATTCTCGCGCAATAGTCACTTTTGGATTCTTCAGTCATAGCCGCCAGCGATTGAGCTAATGTCATCGGGCGGTTAAAAACCACCCTGCCTTGTATGCGCCCAGGTATCCATTTACTGAGTTCTTCCCTCGTTCCATCGGTCGAACCATTGTCCCAGACGATGATCTGAGCACCCTTGTATGTCTGAGTTTCCAGGGAAGCCAGAGTCTCCCTCAGGTATGGCATACCGTTTTTTACCGGCAAAAGCCAAGTGATCGGTTTTGATTGTTCAACACTTCCTATAGCAAATCTACCTTGCAGACCAAGCTTCAATCAGTTTGTGATCGCTCACTTAACCGCCTGTATTTGCCAGTCCGGCTCGAGGAACACGACACCAAGGCTTGCGACGGGTGATCTGCCGCTTCCGTACAAGTCGGTTTCCTCTATATTCAACGTTAAGTACTTGTCCAGCATATCTACATCGACCGGC